>DATGCF010000286.1:0-5208 GCA_035312245.1 Desulfosalsimonadaceae bacterium | reverse complement strand
AATATTAAAGCCAAACAGTATACAAAACATCAGTTTGATGATCCGTATACGCTTAAAGACGGAACAACAATTTCAAAGCCACTTTCTTGGTAAGCAAAAGGAATTCAACAAGATTTAAAATGAATCCCAGGGAAATATGATTTGAAGCCCTAAAATAGTCCCAGAAAACAGATAAAGTGCCCCGGAACTAGAGCCGATCACCCGATGTAAATCGAGCATTCCTGGGCCACCATGGCGGCTTCCTGGAAGGCTTCGGAAAAGGTCGGGTGACCGTGCACCACCCGGCTGATATCCTCGCAGGAGGCGCCGGTTTCAATGGCCAGGACCGCCTCTGGGATCATATCCGAGGCGCGGGCGCCGATGATGTGAACGCCCAGGATGCGGTCGGTTTTGGTGTGGGAGAGCACCTTGACGAAGCCCTCGGTCTCGCCCATGCAGCGGGCGCGGCCCGCGCCGGTAAACGGAAACGTGCCCTTGCAGTAAGGGATCTGCCGCTCCTTTAACTGCTCTTCGTTCCATCCCACGTACGCGGCTTCCGGATGCGTGTAAATCACCGCCGGGATTGCGTCGTAATTGACCTCGCCCATTTGCCCGGCCATGCATTCCACCGCGGCGCGGCCTTCGGCAGACGCCGTGTGCGCAAGCATGGGCCCGGGAATCAAATCGCCGATGGCATAAATCGAGTCGACACTGGTTTTATAGGTTTCATCCACGGCCACCATGCCCTGATCATTGAGTTTCACCCCCACGGTATCAAGGCCAAGGCCCTCGGTCAGGGGTTTTCGGCCCACGGCCACCAGCACCCGGTCCGCGGTCAGGGTATTTTGATCGCCGTCGGCTTCAACCGTGACGTTAACCGCGTCATCCTTGACTTCGGCACCCACCACTTTGGTGTTCAATTCAAAATTAAGCCCCTGTTTCTTAAGCGAGCGCAAGAGCATCCGGGCGATCTGCCCGTCCACCGGGCCGGCCACACTGCCCTGCATTTCAAGGACCGTTACTTCTGAGCCCAGCCGGGCCCAGACCGAGCCCAGTTCAAGCCCGATGTAGCCGCCGCCCACCACAATCAGTTTTTCAGGCACCGCCTCAAAGGCCAGGGCTTCGGTGGAGCTCACGATGCGGCTCGCGTCAAAGGAAAGTCCCGGGAGGGCAACCGGTTTGCTGCCCGTGGCCAAAAGGATGTATCGGGTTTGGAGGGTCCGGGCGCCGCCGTTTTCATCGGTTACTTCCACCTCGGTTTGGCCGGCAATTTTAGCGGCCCCGTGAATAATCTCCACCTTGTTTCCCTGCAGGAGCTGACGGACGTTATCGGTCAGGCCTTTGACCACCTCATCCTTTCGCGCCATCATTCGGGCGATATCCAGATCCATGTCCCCCACATGAATCCCGTGCTCGGCATATGAATCTTTTGCCATGGCATAATAGTGACTGGAATCCAAGAGCGCCTTGCTCGGAATGCAGCCGTAATTTAAGCATATGCCGCCGAGACGGGCTTCCTTGTCCACGCAGACGGTTTTCATGCCGAGCTGGGCGGCGCGGACCGCCGCCACGTAACCGCCGGGGCCGGCCCCGATCACAACCAGGTCGTATTGTTTTTCATCCGCCATTTTATATCTCCATCATCATGCGTTCCAGGTTTTCAATGAACTCCTTGATGCGCCGCAGAAAGGTGACCGCGTCCTTGCCGTCGACAATGCGGTGATCGTAGCTTAACGCCACATACATCATCGGCCGGATGACCACCTCGCCGTCAACCGCTACCGGCCGGTCCTCAATCTTATGCATGCCGAGAATCGCGCTCTGGGGCATATTGAGAATCGGCGTGCTTAAAAGCGAGCCGTATATGCCGCCGTTGGTAATGGAAAACGTCCCGCCCTCAAGATCAGATAAATCCAGCTTATTCTCTTTGACCTTATTGGCAAACTCGACGATTTCGGATTCAAGCGCCGCAAAACTTTTCTGGTCCGCGTGCCGGATCACCGGCACCACAAGGCCCCTTTTGGCGCCGATGGCAATGCCGATATGGTAATAGTGGTGATAGACGATCTCCTCATTTTCGATCCGGGCGTTTACCTCGGGAAATTCCTTGAGAGCCGCCACCACCGCCTTGATGAAAAAGGACATGAAGCCCAGGCGGGTGTCGTATTTTTTGAAAAAAGCGTCCTTGAACTGGCTCCGGACCTCGGCCACCCGGCTCATGTCGATTTCATTAAAGGTGGTGAGCATGGCCGTGTTCTGCTTGGCGTTTAACAGATGCTCGGCAATGCGCTTGCGGATGGGCGACATGCGCTTGCGGGTCACTTCCTCGGCCCCTGCCGGCGCTTTATCGGCCGGTGCTTTTTCCGGTTCGGCCGGGGCTTTCTCCGCGGGTTTGGCTTTCGCCTCGCCGGATTCCAGGTAAAGCAGCACATCGCCCTTGGTAAGCCGCCCGCCCGGGCCCGAGCCCTGGATCCGGGCGGGATCCAGGTCATGTTCCCGGATCAGGCGGCGGACAGACGGCATCAGTTCTGCCGCTTCAGCGGGCTTTTCCTCAGCTTCAGGCGCCTTTTTAGCGGTTTCTTTTTCCTCAGGCGCCGCCTTTTCGGCCGGCTTCGGTTCCGGCGGCTTTTCTTCCGCCTGGACTTCCGTCTTCTCCGCCTCAGCGGCCGGCTTTTCCGCTTCAGCCGCTTTGGGCTCAGCCGCTTCCGGCTTGGGCTTTTCCCCGGCTTCCGGCGCCTTTTCCGCCGCTTCCGTGTCCAGGGTGCCGACCACCTTGCCGATCTCCACGGTCTCGCCTTCCTGGACCAGGATATGCAGCACCCCGCTCTGGTCTGCCGGCACCTCCAGGGTCACCTTGTCGGTCTCGATGACAAAGACCGGCTCATCCTTTTTGACGTAGTCGCCCTCTTTTTTATACCACTCGGCGAGGATCGCCTCCTTAACCGATTCGCCGACTTCGGGAACCTTCAGTTCAACCTGCATAACACCTCCTGATTATGATCCGGACACGGCGTCTTTGACAATCCGCTCCTGGTCCTGCTTGAATACATGGGGATAGCCCGTGGCCGGACTGGCCGAAGCGTTTCTTCCGATATAGTTGAGCCGGGTATCCAGCCGGTTCCTGAAGCGCCCGTCAATAAACCACCACCCGGCCATATTCTCCGGCTCCTCCTGGACCCAGAGCCAATTTTCCGCCGACTTATAGCGGGACATCACCGCTTTTATCTCTTCTTCCGGAAACGGATAAAACTGCTCGATCCGAATTAAGGCGATATCCTTGGCCTCATTGTCTAAAATCGCCTGGGCCAGCTCATAGTAGAGCTTGCCTGAGACAAAAAGCCCCTTTTTTACCTTTTTATTAGAAAGCCCGGCATCCAGCACCGGATAAAACCCCCCGTCTGTAAAATCAGACATGACGGAGACCGCCCGGGGGTGGCGCAGCAGGCTTTTCGGGGTCATCACGACGAGCGGTTTCAGGATTTTCCCGACAGCCTGGCGGCGCAGGAGATGGAAATACTGGGCCGGGGTGGTGGGGTAGCAGACCTGGATGTTGTCTTCGGCGCAGAGCTGAAGAAACCGCTCAAACCGGGCGCTTGAATGCTCCGGCCCCTGCCCCTCATACCCGTGGGGCAAAAGCAGCACCAGGCCGCTTCGGTTGCCCCACTTGGTCTCGCCGCTGGCAATGTATAAATCCACCATGGCCTGGGCATTGTTGATAAAATCGCCGAACTGGGCCTCCCACAGGGTAAGCGCATCCGGGCGTTTAAGGGAATAGCCGTAGTCAAACCCCAGAACACCGGGCTCGGAGAGCGGGCTGTTAATTGAATAAAAAGGCGCCTGATTTTCGCTGAGATGGTTCAGCGGGATATATTCCGCGTTGCTCTCAACATCAAACAGCACGCTGTGCCGCTGGCTGAAGGTGCCGCGCTGGCTGTCCTCCCCGCTTAGGCGCACCGGTATGCCGTCTGTCAGGATTGAGCCGAATGCCAGAAGTTCCGCGGCGGCCCAATCAACGCCCTCGCCGGCGTCTACCGCTTTCCGGCGCTTGTCATGGAGCTTCTGAAGCTTCTTATGCAGGTTAAAGTCCTCCGGCAAACGGACTAATTTTTCGGAAATATCCAGCAAGGCTTCCTTTTTAACCGTGGTATCCGTTGAAAACCCTTCAGCCGGCGTGGTTGCATCGGTTTTGCCCGCCTTTTTATCTGTCTTTCCGGCCGCCTGTTTTTCCTCCTTTGCCGTGTCAAACGCGGCCTGCAGGCAGTCATTGATATCCGAGTCGATCTTTTCGCGAGCTTCGGCGGAAATCGCCCCGTCGCTGGCGAGCTGCCCCGCGTAGATTTCATCCAGCGAGGGCCGCTCCTTGATGCGCCCATACATCTCCGGCTGGGTGAAATAGGGCTCATCCCCCTCGTTGTGCCCGTAGCGGCGGTATCCCACCACGTCGATCACCACGTCCTTGCCGAATTTCATCCGGTAGTCGCAGGCGAGCTTGGTGATATGGATCACCGCCTCCGGGTCCTCGCCGTGCACATGAAAGATGGGCACCATGTACCCCTTGGCGATGTCGGTGGAATAGCGCGTGGACCGGGCGTCCTCGGGCAGCGTGGTATAGCCGATCTGATTGTTGATGATGATATGGATGGTTCCGCCGGTGCGATAGCCGTCAAGCTGGGCCATGTTCAGTGTCTCCGCCACAATGCCCTGGCCGGCAAAGGCCGCATCCCCGTGCAGGAGCACCGGCATGGCGTGCTGGTGGCTGCCGTTTTCCCGGGTATCCAGAAGCGCCCGGACCATACCCACGACCACGGGATTGACCGACTCCAGGTGACTGGGGTTGCTCGGCAGCGTCACCCCGATTTCCGCCCCGGATTTTGTGTTTACCCGGGCGCTGTGCCCCTTGTGGTATTTCACGTCGCCGGCGCCCACCTCGGCATCCGGATTGTACTGATTTTCAAAGTCCCGGAATATATCCTCATAGAGCTTGCCCAGGATGTTGGTCTCAACGTTTAACCTTCCGCGGTGGGCCATGCCGATCACGATATCCGTGCAGTCGTAGCCCGCCGCATGATTGAAAAGACTGTCGATCATGGGGATGATCGCATCCGCGCCTTCCAGCGAAAACCGTTTCTGGCCCAGATATTTCTTATGAATAAACTGCTCAAACCGCCTTGCCTGGCTGAGCTTGTTTAAAATCCTTACCTTTTCATCGGTTTCCAGATTCGGCCGATT
>DATGCF010000285.1:0-3529 GCA_035312245.1 Desulfosalsimonadaceae bacterium | reverse complement strand
AGTCGGCCGAGCTCCTTTAACCGGTTGTATATCAGAGTCCAGGCGCAGTCCTTGTCCGGATCGATTTCGCATTTGCCGTTATTCGTGCCGCCGCACGGGCCGTTGACCAGGCCCTTGTGGCAGGCGGTTACCGGGCAGATGCCGCCGGTTTCCCCGATGATGCAGGTGCCGCATTGTTTACAGATTTCATTGAATTCGCCAAAAGCGGTTTCCTTGCCCACAAACAGCGTATCCAGGGCAGGGACCACGAATTTTTTGAGCTGCCGGGCAATGGTCTGCACACCATAGGCGCAGGTCATGATCAAAAGCGCCTCAGCCTGATTCAATGGGGCTTTTAACTCCTTTAACATCTCGCCGGTAAGGTTGTCGCACGCCACCGGCACCACTGTCGCGCCGGTGATGACTTTGCCTTTGGCCGAAAGCTTGTCTTTCATGTCAGCGACCTCCGGCTCCCCGCCGGTGTGGGTCAGGGTGACACAGGTGCCGCAGCCGATGATGAATATGCGTCCGGAACCCTCAAGCAGCCGGTCAACCTCTTCCTCGGATTTGGGCCGGGTAATGGAGCGGATCATAGCTCGCTATCCTCCTTTTCAAGGTCACATCGCAGGCACCGCATGGC
The DNA here is from genome assembly GCA_035312245.1 of Desulfosalsimonadaceae bacterium. Classification (GTDB taxonomy): domain Bacteria; phylum Desulfobacterota; class Desulfobacteria; order Desulfobacterales; family Desulfosalsimonadaceae; genus M55B175. The sequence continues at coordinate 2,910 of DATGCF010000285.1, read as the reverse complement.
TTCAAAGTGGGCCTGCGCCGGGGTAAATCCCTTTTCAACTTCCCGGAAGTCGCGTATCCGCTCATCCGGGTTTTCAAATGCAACCGCTACGCGGTGTTTTTCTTCAGTGGTTTCCTCTTCCAGGGCGAGGCCCGTTTCCTGGGCCCGTTTGGTTTTCTCGTCCGGCATGTAAATCCGGGCCTTGTCGCCGGCCAGGTATTTATCAATGGCGAGCGCCGCCCGCCGGCCGGAGGCAATGGCGCGGATGACATAGGTCGGGCCGGTGGTGAAATCACCGCCGGCAAAAACCCCCGGTACGTTGGTGGCGAGCGTATTCTCATCCACCATGAGGCTCCCCCAGAGGGCGCGCTCCAGTTGGCTGTCTTCGGGCAGAAACGACATGTCCGGAGCCTGGCCGATGGAGATGATGATGTTGTCGGTTTCGATATACTGGTAATCGTTGATGTCGCATTCCGGGTTAAACTTGCCCTCCTGGTCGAATACGGCAAGGCAGCGGGTAAAGCTGACGCCGGAGACCTTGTTGTCTTCATGAAAAATCGCATCCGGCGACCAGGCGGGGTTCAGGATTATCCCTTCGTCAACCGCCTCGACAATGTCTTTCTCCCATGCCGGCATCTGATCCCGGCTTTCCAGGCAGAAGAGCTGGACATGGTCGGAGCCGGCGCGAAGGGCGGTCCGGGCCACATCCAGGGCCACATTGCCGCCGCCGATAATCACGGTCCGACCGGAAAGGGGAACGGGATTTCCGGTCCGCACATCGCTTAAAAAATTCAGTCCATAGTAGAGGCCTTCCACGCCTTCTTCCTCGCCGGGGATGCCGATGCGCTTGCTTGCCTGGGCGCCGGCCGCAAGGAATACGGCGCTGTAGCCCTCCTTTATGAGATCATTCAGGGTGTGATTGGCGTCAATGGGAGAATCGTAGTGAATTTTGACGCCCGAATTTTTGATATATTGAATTTCTTCTTCAATCACCTGCCTTGGCAGCCGAAATTCCGGCACCGCAATGCCCAGCATTCCGCCGGGCACGGACTGGGCCTCGAAGACGCTCGTTTCATACCCCATTTCCGCCAGAAAGTAGGCGCAGGTGAGGCCCGCCGGCCCGGCGCCCACAACCGCTACTTTTTCATCCTTGGTCACGGGAAAGGGCTCCCGATCCGGGCCGATATTTTCAAAAGACCAGTCCGAGGCAAAGCGCTTGAGGGAGCGAATGGCCACCGGATCGTCCAGTTCTCCCCGGCGGCATTTGAACTCGCAGGGATGGATGCAGATCCGGCCGCATACCGCCGGAAAGGGATTTCTTTCCCGGATAATTTCGACCGCATCCTGATAATTGCCGTTGGCGACCGCGGCCACATAGTTGGGGACATCAATGCCTGCCGGGCAAGCGTGCTGGCAGGCGGAAATCACCATGGAGTCACAGACCGCGCCGGCGCATCGGTGTTCCTGTATATGGTCCCGGTATTCCTGCTCAAAGTATTTGAGGGTGGAAAGGGCCGGCTTGGGGCAGGCCTGGCCGAGGCCACACAGGGAGGCCTCGGATATGGTCTCGCCCAGGGCCTTGATGCCGTCGATATCCTCAATTCGGCCCTGGCCCAGGGTGATACGGCTCAAAGTTTCCAGGAGCTGGGTGGTGCCCAGACGGCAGGGCGCACATTTGCCGCAGGACTCGGACTGGGTAAAGCTTAGGAAAAACCGGGCGATTTCCACCATGCAGTTGTTTTCATCCATCACCACCATGCCGCCTGAGCCCATGATCGCGCCGACCCGCTGGATGGTGTCATAGTCGATGGGGAGATTGATAAACTGGGCCGGTACGCAGCCGCCGGCCGGGCCGCCCATCTGGACGGCTTTAAACTGCCGGCCTTTGGGAATCCCCCCGCCGATGTCGTAGATGACCTCCTTGATGGTAATCCCGATGGGCACCTCTACCAGGCCGGTGTTGTTGACCTTGCCCGCAAGGGAGAAGATTTTGGTGCCTTTGCTGTTTTCCGTGCCCACCTGGCCGTACCAGTCCGCGCCATTCTTTATGATGAGCGGCACATTGGCAAACGTCTCCACGTTATTGATATTGGTGGGCTTTTCATCCAGACCCGCCTGGGCCGGGAAGGGCGGCCGGGGCCGCGGCATGCCGCGTTTGCCTTCAATGGAGGCCATCAGCGCGGTTTCTTCCCCGCACACAAATGCCCCGGCCCCCATTTTAAGGGAAAGCTTAAAATTAAATCCCGTGCCCAGGATGTTTTCGCCCAGCAGCCCCAGGTTTTCAGCCTGATTGATGGCGATGGTTAAATGCTCCACCGCAATGGGGTATTCCTCCCGGACATAGATGAATCCGTATTCTGCGCCCATGGCATAGGCCGCTAAAATCATCCCTTCGAGCACGGCATGGGGATCGCCTTCTAAAAGCGCCCGGTCCATGAACGCGCCGGGATCGCCTTCATCCGCGTTGCATATCACATATTTCGGAAAGGTTTCGGCCTGGCGGGCAAACCGCCATTTCACCCCGGTGGGAAACCCCGCGCCGCCCCGGCCTTTGAGTTTGGCGGCAATGACTTCTTCGATAACCGTCTCCGGCGTCATCTGGGAAAGGGCTCTGACCAGGGCCTTGTATCCGCCCTCGGCAATGTAGTGCTCAATCCGGGTCGGATCAATCCGCCCGCAATGCGCTAAAATCCGCCGTTCCTGGTTTTTGTAAAAAGGGATCTGATCCCGGTGGTAAATGCGCTGATGGGTCCGGGGGTCTTCGTATGCCAGGTGCTCGATCAGCTGGTTTTTCTTGATGGTCTGGGCAACGATTTCCGGTGCATCATTTGGATCCACTTCCTGGTACTGGACGCCCAACGGTTCAATGGCGATGACAGGCGCCTTGGCGCAGAATCCATGGCAGCCGGTGGCGCGGATCTCCACCTCTTT
>DATGCF010000284.1:0-13160 GCA_035312245.1 Desulfosalsimonadaceae bacterium | reverse complement strand
CCATTTCGCAGAATCCGCACTGGGGCAGCTGAGCCTGGTATCGATCCCAGACCGTTTCAATCTGATCGGTCTCCGCCTTTTTGATTAACAACTGGCCGTCTTTGGTGGCTGTCAGTTTGTCATGATGAGCCATTTTCTCCTCCCTTATCTTGCGGATAATTCGGTTCTGGCTTTTTTAATGGTTTTCAGCAGAGCAAAGCCGGGCGATTTTTCCGCCGCCCCGGCCTCTGCGGACATACTGCGGGAAATCTCATCGGTTTTTCGTTTCATGGCCGTTGACATTTCTTCAAATGTCAGGGCGCCGACTTTGCAGACTTCCACGCAGGCGGGAATTTTTCCCTGCCGCTGCCGGTGAATGCAGTTGTCGCACTTGATTGCTACCACTTTACCTGCCGGCGCGCTATTGTCTTCGTGATACCGGATCACCCCATAGGGGCAGGCCATGGCGCATGAGGCGCAATTGATGCAGGTGTCCGGGTCGATCAGAACCGTATTGGTCTTTTGATCCCGGCAGATCGCGCCGGGCAGGCAGGCGGCCATGCACGGCGCCGGATGGCAGTGCCGGCAGCGGTTGGGAAACCCTTCCTCAAAACGCCCCACTCCCACATGCACGCGGGGTTTGGGAAGGGGCGTCTCGGCAATGGCGGTAAAGAGTTCCCCGGTTTTCGAATGGGCGGCGGCGCATGCGATCATGCACTGCATGCAGCCGACGCAGCGTTCCGGGTGGACGATTACTTCTCTCATCAGTCCTCCTTTTTTAAAACAGCATAAGCTTTGAAAAGTTAAAGTCCGGGGCCATTAGACTATCCTTGGCGATAGCCACCGGTTGCTGGCTGCGGATCAATGCGGTGAGCACCCCGCCTTGTTCAATGCGATTGACCAGGGCAAACCCGATGAGCCGGTCTTCGCGGAAAACCAGTTTGCGGTAGGTGGCTCTTTTGGGATCGATATGGGACATAACCTGGATATCCGTATCATCGGGCGAGGGGCTAACCAGCCCGGCGGTCATGACGTCTGTATCAAAAATCCGGATGACATTTCGGGAAAGACTGCCGGCGTATGCATAGGGGCGGCCGGCCATGTTCATCCCGGCGATTTCGCCCTGTATCACCGCCTCCGGCCAGATGGCATTAACCCATGGCTTTTGACGGGCAATATCGATATATTCCGCCACGTCCCCGGCAGCATAGATATCCGGCTCGCTGGTCTGCATGTGCCCATTAACCTGGATGCCAGCGTCAACGGCGATTTTATCTTTCGGCAGGAAATCGTGCGCGGGAAACACCCCCTTGCCGATGACCGCCAATTCGCAGACTAGTCTGCTGCCATCCGTCAAAACAGCCTCCCGAACTTGGCTGTCTCCCTCAAATGAGGAAACTTGGACGCCGACTTGAACATTTAGGCCCTGGTTTTCAAGCACGCGCCTTATCATCTGCCCGGCGGTTTCATCGACCTGCATGGAAAGCGGATAAGGCGAGCGGATCAGCATGCTCACCTTGATCCCCCTTCGCAGCAGGCCATAGGCGGCCTTAAATCCCACAAGGCCGCCGCCCAGCACCAGAGCATGCTTCGCATTTGGCAGAACGGTGAGCATCTGTTCGACCTGGGATTGGGTGCGCATGAAAAAGATGTTTTGCAGGGATTCATTGTCCGCTTTTGCCGGGCGGGGATCGCTGCCGGTGGCGATCAGAAGCTTGTCATAGGAGAGGGGCTTGTCATCTGCGGTGCGGACCTGTTTGTTATCCGTATCCACCTGGACCACCCGGTTTCCCAAAACCGGGGTAATGCCAAGGGCATTGTAAAAATCGTCCAATCGGATGGGCAGGGCGTTTTGGGATACCGCCCCCTCAAGGTAGAGGCTGATCATGGGGCGACAGTAAGGCAGGCCGGCTTCATCGCCGATCATCGTAATGCTGCCGTCCGGATCGAACCGGCGAAGGGTTTCCGCTGCTACGGTGCCGGCAACCCCGTTGCCGATGATAACATAGTGCATGGGCTCTCCGTTATCCTGACTGAATGGGGTTCTAAAAAACTATAACTGCATTATCCGGCTTTGCTACTTAATTTTTGAGGTGCTATCAGAATCTCCGGGTTGAGGATCCATTTCGGGTCAAGCGTATTTTTTATATGCGTTAAAACCGGTCCATATAATTGCGGACGGGATTTTTCATACCAGGGCCGATGAACCCGGCCCACCGCATGGTGATGCGTGATTGGTCCGCCATTTCGGATAATCGCTTCTGATGCCTTTGTTTTTATGGCATCCCATTGATTGATTTCCTCGCCGGGTCGGCCCGGGGCCACCACCGTATAATAGATCGTCGGGCCGTCCGGATAGGTGTGGGTAAACCGCCACATGACCAGGCCTTTGCTGCAGATCGATTCAACCGCGGCCTGGGTTTCGGATAGTACATTTTTATGAAAGGCGTCAAATTGCTCCCAGGTAATGGCGGTTTCAAAGGTTTCGGAAATAATTCCGGACCGGGCCAGGATATCGCGGATGTATGGGGCTTTCAGGAAATTGTCTTTCCATTGCTGGCTGACATTGGCATTCGTCTTTGCGGTTTTGTCGGATATGTTGATGTCTTTGTTCTCCCAGGCACCGCCCAGGCCTTTGCAGATCTCCAGGGCCCGTTCAAATTTCATCTGCTGCGGATGATCATGGGATTCAAATCCCAAGAGCAGAACCGCGTGGCTGCCGTCGCCGATGCCCATGGAAAAGGATTCCAGCGGTGAGATCAGCCGGCAGTTGGCGGGATATAAGCCGGCCTGACTGATATGGCGGACGGCCTGGATCCCGGCTTTTTCATCGGCAAACCGGACGGATGCATTGGCGCGGAAGACCGGGATGGTTTGCAGTTTCATGGTGGCTTGGGTGATAATGCCCAAAATGCCCTCAGAGCCGATCATCAAGCGGTTTGCGTCCGGACCGTCGCCGGACCCGGGCAGTTGCCGGGTTTCAAAAATACCTTCCGGGGTGAGCACCCGGACCGCCTCAACCATATCATCGATGTGGGTGTACAGGGTTGCAAAATGCCCGCCGGCGCGGGTGGCGATCCAGCCCCCAAGCGTTGAGAATTCAAAGCTCTGGGGGTAGTGCCGCAGCGTGAGGCCATGGGGTTTTAAGCCGGCCTCTAGCGCCGGACCGTAAATACCCGCCTGAACCGTGGCCGTGCGGGAAAGCGGATGAACGGCAACAATTTGGTCAAACCGGCACATATCGCATGATATGGAGCCGATATAGTCGGAGCTGTCCGGCTGTTCCACGCCGCCCACCACGCTGGATCCGCCGCCATAAGGTACAAGCGCTATGGACTGATCCATGCAAAAGTTTATGAGATCTTGTAAATCGCCTTCGCTTCGCGGATAGGCGACATAATCCGGAGGATTGTCAAATTGACCGTATATGCCGCGCATAACATCCCGGAAGGCTTTGCCATAGGTGTGACCGGCGCGGTTATAGGCGGATTCAGAACAAAAATCGGTTAAAGCGGCAGGGATTTTAAACCGCGGCGGCCGGAGATTCAGATCTTCCACTTTGGGCGGAGAAATTTCCGGCAGCTCATCCAATTCAAAGACGGCCTGGACCATGGATTTAAAGCTGGCGACAAAACTTTCGGGCAGGTCGGGATCGGTGTCGCCCCATCCCCAGAAACTCCGGCGGTCGGTTTGCATGGGTGTCCTCCAAAAAAAAGCAATTCAATTCTAATGACAGGCTCAGGATTGGTACATGGCCTCGATGATATCTGAGAAGGCCGCATAAACGTATTTCCGCTTGACCTTCAGGGTGGGGGTGACTTCACCATCCTCTTCGAAGAGCTTTTTGGGCAGGATCGTAAACTTGCGGATGTTTTCCACCCGGGCCAGGGATCGGTTCACCGTATCGACTTCGCCCTGGATGAGGTCCTTTATCTTGCTGTGCTGGGTCAGATCCCGGTAAGTTGAAAACTGAATTTTGTTGTCCTGGGCGAATTTCACCACATTGTCCTCATCGATCATGACCAGGGCGGTCAAAAATTTTCGCCGATCGCCGATAATGACCGCGTCGTTGATATAGACACTGGCTTTCAGCATGTTTTCGATGTACTGGGGGGAGATGTTTTTACCGCCGGCTGTAATAATTATATCTTTTTTGCGGTCGGTAATTTTTAAGTACCCGTGCTCGTCGAGTGTGCCCACATCACCGGAGAGCAGCCACCCGTCTACAAGCGTCTCCCGGGTAGCTTCTTCGTTTTTATAATAGCCGGCAAATATGCCCGGCGATCTCACCATGATTTCCCCGTCATCCGCGATTTTTAGCGCCGTGCCGGGTATCGGCGTGCCGACCGTGCCGAATCGCGTTTTTCCAATCCGCGATGTGCAGGTAACGCCGGTCCCTTCAGTCTGGCCATAGCCTTCAATAAGGTTCATGCCGATGGCCTGATAGAAATGCAGGACATCCGGCGAAATCGGGGCGGCCCCGGAATAGGCGACCCGGATCCGCTCAAATCCCAGTCGCTCTTTAAGTTTGCGAAAGACCGCAAGATGGGCGATCCAAAACAAAAGGACGATGGAATAAGGCACTTTTTCCATGGCCATGATAAAATCTGCCCGCTTTCTCCCAATTTTCAGGGCCAAGTTGAACACCTGGTGTTTAAACCAGGTCGCCTCTGACATTCGGATTTGGATGGTAGAATAATATTTTTCCCAAATCCGGGGAACAGCATAACCAACCGTGGGGGAGACTTCGCTCATATTGTCCGTCACCGTATCCGGCTTTTCCACAAAATTGACGACGTAGGCATGCCGGATATGGGCAAAGACCGAAAAGAGGCGTTCAAATATATGGCATAAGGGAAGAAAGGATAAGACCTCATCGCCCGTTTGCATGGGATTCTGCGCTTCGATCGCCTCGGCCATCCAGGTGACATTCCGATGGGTCAGCATGGCGCCCTTGGGCGGGCCGGTGGTGCCTGAGGTATAGATCAGGACGGACAGATCCTGTAAAGATATATTCCGGCTGCGCCTTTCAATGGCATCTGTTGGCTGCTTACGGCCATGGGCAAGCAAATCATCATAGGTCATCACCAAGGGATCCTGAAATTCGCGCAATCCCTTGGTATCCCATACGATGACTTTTTTAAGAAGCGGCGCGTTTTTCCGGAATTGGAGCCATTTGTCCAGCTGCTCCTCATTTTCGGCAAAAAGAAATACCGACTCGGAATGGGTGACCACATACTCGACCTCGGGCCAGGCATTAGTGGTGTATATGCCTACGGAGACACCGCCGGCCATCTGCACCCCCATATCGATCATGACCCATTCGGGACAATTATCCCCGATAATTGAGACGCATTGCCCTTTTTCAAGCCCCATGGCAATAAGGGCGGCCCCGATATTCCGGGCGGTTTGAAAGTATTCCGTCCAGGTAATATCGTGCCACAGCCCGTATTCCTTGTAGCGCATGGCCACGCGGCCGCCGTGTTCAGCCACGGTCCGGCTGAACACGCGCGGCGTCGTGCTCGGCGCTTCATCGTCTGCGACCGGCGGGGTTTCGGTATAGTCCATTTATCTATCGCCACACTTTTTTTCGTTTCCAGCGCTGGTAGCCCTTAGCGGAGGCCTCGGAGCGCATCCCCATATAAAATTCGCGGACATTTTCATCCTTCATCAAGTCGCTGGACTTGCCTTTTAAGACAAATCGGCCGGTTTCGAGAATCAGCGCATGGTCTGAGATTTCAAGGGCCTTTTTCGCATTCTGCTCAACCAGCAGGATGGTCACCCCTTCCTGATTGATCCGCTTAATAATTTCAAATATTTCCTGAACAAGGATTGGTGAAAGCCCAAGAGAAGGCTCGTCCAGAAAAAGCAGTTTGGGGTGACTCATAAGCGAGCGGCCGATGGCGAGCATCTGCTGTTCGCCGCCGGAAAGGGTCCCGGCCCATTGATGCGTCCGCTCGCCCAAAACCGGGAAATAGGAGAAAACCCGATCCATATCTGAAGCGACGCCTTGCCGGTCGCGCCGGGTGTAAGCACCCATCCATAGATTTTCGCGGACTGACAATTCTTCAAAAATTTCACGGCCCTCGGGAACGAATGAGATACCCATCCGGACGATTCTTTCCGTATCCATGCCGTCGATCCGCTTTCCCATGAATTCAATTTCACCTTTATCCGGCTGATCGTCAATCAGGCCCATCACGGTTTTAAGGACGGTGCTTTTGCCAGCGCCATTGTTGCCGAGGATCGTGGTGATGCTGCCTTCGGAAACTGACAGGGAAACCCCCCGGATGGCGTAAATCAGATCGTAGTAGGTCTCAATATTTTTAATTTCAAGCAGCGCGCTCACTGGCCGTTTCCTCTACGCGATTGGCTGGCCGGCTTCTTCGCCCAAATAGGCTTTAAGTACCTCCGGATGCCTCTGCACTGCATTGGGCGTGCCTTCGGTCACTGGTTTGCCGAAATTAAGGACCAGAATGCGGTCTGAGATGTCCATGACCATGGCCATATCATGCTCGATCAGCATGATGGTGATGCCCAGCTCATCCTGGATGTCCTTGATCCAAAAAATCATATCCTGTTTTTCCTCGGCGTTCATGCCCGCGCACGGCTCATCCAAAAGCAGAAGCTCAGGCTCCGCCGCAAGCGCCCGGCCGAGTTCAATTTTTTTTTGAATGCCGTATGCAAGGCCGCCGACAAATTTGTTCCGCACGGCCTGAAGATCGAGAAAATCGATGATTTCTTCGACCTTCCCCCGGTTTTCGATTTCCTCACGGCCAACGAAGGAGCGGCGACCCCACATCAGGCCGCCGCGCAGAAAACCGCCCTTCATAAACAGATGCCGGCCCAGCATGATATTTTCCATGGTGTTCATATTGGAAAACAGCTCGATATTCTGGAAAGTCCGCGCGATGCCGGCTTTTGTAATCTTATCCGGTTTTTTGCCCCGGATATCCTGGCCCTTGAATACGATTCGGCCGCCGGCAGGCGGGTAGATCCCGTGGACACAGTTAAACAGCGTGGTCTTGCCCGCCCCGTTGGGCCCGATAATCGCATATATCTCGCCCTGGCGAACACTAAAGCTGATATTATCCAGGGCTTTTAATCCGCCAAAGGAAATGGACAGCCCATCGATCTCGAAAAATGCCATTGCAGGCAAGTCTCCGGAATTTAGTATTAACTTTTGGAGTAAGATTAAGAGTAAGACGGCAGCGAATTATTTCCTGCAAAAGTACCGCCGCGATCGCATAAATCGTGTATTACGCGTCAGTCGTTCTTGGGAATATATTCGGTTTCCCGCCAGTCGGTCAAAATTTTGGATTGGCCGTCCGCCATGCATTCCTGCAAATAGACTTCCTGCTGGCCCAGGCGGCAGAGCGGGTCTTCCGGATCAAAAGGCTTGTAGGTGATATTGCCCATAATGCCTTTGAAATTTTTTAACCCCTCCAGCTCCTTTACGAGTTTTTCGCGGGTCAGATCCCGGCCGCACCGGCGAAGGGCTTCGACCAGCGGCTCTGCCAGGCCGAAGCCGGCACAGAAGGTATACCCCCAGCGCTCATCTTCTGCGGCAAATTTGGCATAGGCCTCTTCCTTGTATTTTTTCATCAATTCAAGTTTTGGCTCCATTATACCCTGCACCTCACCTATATGGCCTTTGACCGCACCCATGCCAAAACTTGCGGAAATCACCCCTTCGTATAACCCCTTGGTAATAGACATCATGAGCGGAAAATCGCCGCACGTCGTGGTGCTCAGCCATTGGGGGTTAAACTGCATCGCCTTGCCGGTGCCGATCAGCCGGGCTACGGCCCCGGGGGTGACAAAAAGCAGCACCGCATCGGCATCGGATTTTTTAAGTTTCATGATGTGGGGTTTCATATCCTTATCCGTTACCGCTACAGGGGTAGTCTCGACCAGTTCCATCCCATTTTTTTCAAGCGTAAACCGGGCGCCTTCAAGCCCCTGTTTGCCGTAGTCATCGTTTTGATAGGCAATGGCGATCTTTTTTTTGCCGAGTTCATTCACCGCATAGTCGGTTAGCACCTGAGCATCGCCCAGATACAAAGGATAGACGTTAAAGAGATACTTCTGCGGCGGCTCCACCCAGTGCCGGGAACCGGTTGACGGTCCGATCCATGGGATTTTTCGTTCCATGAGGTAGTCTTTTACCGCAAGTCCGGGGGCGGTGCCGACGCCGGAGACCCATGCAAACATACCGGTCTGCTCCTGCAGCTGCTTAACACCGGCCTTGGTCTTTGCCGGGTTATAGGCATCATCAAAAAAATGATGCACGAGTTTGCGGCCGTGGATACCGCCGTTTGCGTTGATCATCTTGAAATAGGCATCGGTTCCGCGGGCCACAGCGCCCCATGGGGCAGCCGGACCGGTTTGCGGCCCCCATTGGCCGATATGGATTTCCGTATCCGTCACACCTTCCTCGCAAACGCCGGTGCCGGCCGCGGCAGCCACAATAGTCATAACCAGAAATATGATCCAAATGCTTTGTTTCATGGTTCCCCCCTTTATTTTGTTTGTTGACAAAATTGCCTTACACCTTTTTGACATAGTGCCTGGCAAACAGGCCACTCGGTTTAATGCACAGCACAAGGACAATGACCACAAACGCCACCACCGATTTGAATTCAATGGATACATAACCCCCGAACAGGTGCTCGATAATGCCGACGATGTAGGCGCCGAAGACAGCGCCGGGCAGGGAGGTCATACCGCCCACCACGGCCCCGGCAAACCCTTTGAGCAGCGGATCCCACATCATATAGGGCTCCATTATCGTGGGCGCAATCAAAAGTCCCGCCACCGTGCCCACCATGGCGGAAATGCCCCACGTGATCATTTTCACGCGGTTGGTCCGAATGCCCATGAGCCGGGCGGCGGTTTCATTCTGCTGGGTGGCCTTCATGGCAATCCCAAGTTTTGAAAACCGGAAAAAGACAAACAAGGCGATCATCAGGACCAGCGCCACCACGAGGGTTAACAGGTCCAGCAAACTGATGTATACCTCCCCGATCAGGATGCTGGCATAGGAGGAAATAGGAAACGGCATGGTCCGCTGGTCCGCCCCGAATTTCCACGAGACGAGTCCTAAAAGGATCATCTCCAAACCAATCGTGATGATGATCAATCCCAAAACATTCGGTTCCTTGGCGCGGCGCAGCACAAAGAACTCAAGGCAGCATCCGAGAATCAGGGCAAACAGTAATGCCCCGAAAAAGGCCGCATAGATCGGAAGGCCGTATGAGTGGATGATCATGTAGGCAATAAAAACCGGCAGCAGGGCCATTTCGCCCTGGACGAAGTTGGGCACTTCAGATGCCTTGTAAATAAGGACCATGCCGAGCCCCATGAGTGCATAGGAGCTGCCCACCGCAACGCCGCTAACGATCATCTGGAAAAAATCTATCATTCAGCCGGTTTCCCCTTTACTGACGATTGATATCAAAACGGCCAGGTCTTCCAATACTTCTTAGTTCGAATCCAAATCCCGTATAATCCAAGGGGCTCAAAAATCATGATAAATACCAGGATCAAACCGAAGATGATAAATTGGATATTGGAGACCCCGGTCAGAGAAAAATAACTCTTGGAGAGCTCCTGCAGCCATTGCCCGATATAGGGGATGCTCAGGATGTTGCGCAGTTCAAGATCAAGCCAGCTCAGAAGAATCGCCCCGGCAATGGGGCCCATCACCGAACCTAGTCCGCCGACTACCGTCATGGTCAGAAACATGATGGACATGAACAGGCTGAAGAGCTCCGGTTCGACAAATCGCAGCACAAATGCGTAAAGCCCGCCGGCCACTCCGGCATAAAAAGCGCTCACCGCAAAGGCCGTGGTCTTGTAGAAAAGGATGTTCACGCCCATGGTTTCAGCCGCAATATCCGCATCCCGAATGGCGACAAAGGCCCGTCCGACTTTTGTTTTGGTCAGGTTTCGGGCGAAAAGCACCAAAAGCACGGTGAGGGGAATGACTAAATAATAGAACTCCCGGTCTGTGTCCAGAACCCGCCCCAATACGATTAAATCCGGCGCATGAAGCCCCTGTCGGCCGCCAAGCAGGTTAATTTTGCCGATTACCTGCGTAATGGTCAGGCCAAATCCCAGGGTGGCAATCGCCAGATAGGGGCCTTCGAGTCGCAGTGCCGGCAGGCCCAGCAGAAATCCCAAAAAAGCCGCAGCCAGACCGGCCAATAACAGGGCGGCCAGAAACGGCAGATGGGCCTGGGACATGAAGATGAGGGTACCGTATGCGCCCACAGCAAAAAAACCCGCATGGCCGAGTGAAATCTGACCGGTATAGCCCACCAGCAAATTCAGCCCCACAACAACGATGATATTGATCGCAATGTAGTTGGCCACATACACGTAGTAATTTTTAAAGACAAAGGGATAGAGCGCGAGGAAGCCGATTAATATCAAAACCCAGAAGATAATGACGCCCGAAGAGAAAAGCTCCACATCTTCATAGTAGTCGCGTTTCATTTCCATAGGGGGCTTCCATTTTAATCAGCATTCAGATGGCCGTCTTGAACCGGCTGATATCGTGCCTAAAACGAGCAAGCAAAGGGGTTAGTTCAGAGTGTTAAAAACACTGTTTATTATAGTAAATGCAATTTATAGTAAAGTCAAACGGGATGAACCATGGAATCCAGATTTTTATTGATTAACCGCTTGACGGTTTCGCAAAAAGTCCAATATCTTTGTTGCGCTGCATCCCTCAGAATTTCACGTACGAGTTAGTACGCTGCATTCCATGAAATTTATGCGCCGCGACCTTGAACTTTTTTCTTGTCCGTCTCAGAATCGACTTTTTACGAGTGCATTAACCGCTTATCTTTGACTCGATGCATGGGCAAATGCCAAAAAGCCGGAAAAGCGTTTCTTGCGTGTTTGACAATTCGGGTTTACAATTAGGCAACATATCATTCGTATAAATCTGAAAATTCAGGGATAAAAGAACGGGAGTAATAGTATCGCCTAAATTGAGAGGCGAATCGCAGCGGAGGATTATGAGCTGGCAAATTGTAGCGAAAATTGATGAGATTCTGAAGAAAGGGGCGGACTTTGTCGGCATAGACCGGGATGATGCCATTGAACTGATGCATCTGGACCTGCACTCGCGGGAGGTTTATGCGCTGATGCAGACAGCCAACCAGATGACGCGGCAGCAGTTTCAATCAAAAGGGGAGAATCATTTTCATATCGGTTTAAATGTGGAGCCCTGCCCATTTAACTGCAGTTTCTGTTCACTTACCGAAACCGCCGGGATTTTCACCGAAAACATCGAATTCCCCATTGAAGAGGTGCTGGACTGGGCCAAAATCGGTGAAGAAAACCAGGCCGATGCCCTAAACATTATGACCACCGGCACCTATCCATTTAAAAAGCTGCTCGAAGTCGGCCGGATTTTGAAAGACACGGTATCTGTCCCGCTGGTTGCTAATACGCGGGATATGACTCACAAGGAAGGCGAACAGCTCCTGGATGCAGGCTTTGTCGGTGCCTATCATGCAGTCCGCCTGGGTGAAGGCAAGGACACGCCGTTTATTGTCAGAAAACGGATACAGACCATCCAGGTGTTAAAAGATGTGGGGCTTTGCTGGATGAACTGCGTGGAGCCGGTGGGCCCTGAGCATGCCATTGAGGAAATCGTGGATCTGATGTTTCTCGCCCGAAAACATGGGGCTACCTACAGCGGCGTGATGCGGCGAATCAATTTTCCCGGCTCACCCATGGAGAAATACGGCATGATCACCGAGCTTGAAATGGCGCGGATGGTGGCGGTCAGCCGGCTGGTTATGGGCGATGTGCCCAAGGCCCATTGCACGCATGAGCCGCATACCGCATCCCTGATGGCCGGCGCTAACCTATTCTTCCCGGAGGTCGGATCCAATCCCCGGGACGGGGCTTCCCAGGTAGAGGGGGGACGCGGCAAATCGCTTTTGATGACTCAGCAGATTCACCGGGAAATGGGAATGGATCCCATGCGGCCGTCCAATTGTTTTGAAGGTATCGGGCAGGCCGAGGAAAATGCACTTTAACTTGGATTGATTGGGGGAGTTGGCTGTGCGGAGTTTTTTAAGATACGTTATTATTATCGTGCTCTTTTTTTCTCTGATGCTCATATTTACAGCTGAAGGGTATTCGGAGAATTTAAATATCGGCACCTGGAAGACCGCACAAACCATCCAGCCGTTTTTTTATAACGATTTTCTTCCGGATACCCATCGGGTGACCGTGTATCCGTTTACCAATCCGGCAGACCAGAAGACCGCGCTTCTGGCCGGAAGCCTGGATATGTGCGGGACAACCCTGGCCCATGCCATCCATTCGGCCGCCATGGGCCAGCCGGTTGTCCTGGTGGCGGCCCTGTGCAACAAATGCTCGGCGCTTGTGGCCAAAAAGGATGCGGGCATTGAGACTGTCAAGGATCTCAAAGGTCGGAGGATCGGCTATGTGCCCGGCACCATGCATGAGATTCTGCTGCGGGAGACGCTGACGCGAAACGGGCTGTCCCCGAGAAAAGATGTCAAACTCATGCGGGTTGATTTTTTTGATATGGCGTTAGCCCTGGCCGGGGGCAGCATTGACGGGTTTTTATCCGGCGAACCCTTTCCGACTCTTGCGGTTGAAAAGGGCTACGGCAAGATTCTTTCTTACCCGTATTACGGGGAATCCATCGGTACGATTAATGCCGGCATGCTGGTGACCCGAACATTTCTTAAAAAGCATCCGGAGAAGGTATATCAGTTAGTCAAAGCCCACGCCCTGGCCAGTCGGCACCTGACTCGCCAGCCGGACAAATGGCTTGGCCGGGCCGCAGATTTTGGTACGGATAAATCCATCCTGGAAAATGCGGCTGCCAATATGGAGCTTGCCTGGGATATGGATGCGGATTTCATCCGTCGGACAAAAGCGCTGGGGGAGCGCATGGCGGCGCTTGGCATGATCAAGGGACAGCCGGATTATGGGCAGATGTTTGACCTGTCGGTTGTCGAGCGTGTAAGGGCGGAGCTTTCGTCCAATGAATAACCGAGAAAAAAGCGGTCTTGCCCTAAATCGCCTGCTGCCATGGATTATTCCAGTGGTGTTCGTTGCCGGATGGCTGATTGTCGCCGAAATGCGGATCCTGCCGGCTTATCTGCTGCCGCATCCTGTGGACA
>DATGCF010000283.1:0-4329 GCA_035312245.1 Desulfosalsimonadaceae bacterium | reverse complement strand
ATTCAATGGTCTGCCGATCCATTTCGCGCATTTCATCGGCTGTTAAAAGATCCATAAGTTCACCTTTATACAGTACTTAGTCGTACTCAGTCCCGCGCAAGCGGGACGGTACTCGTGCTCGTACTCGTACTCGAAAAAATTAAAAGCCGATTACGAGTACGAGCACGAGTACGAGTACGAATTCAAAAATTTTATGCCTAATACTTAATGCCGGTTACAACTCCTTAATCAACTCCCGCATCTCGCGCACCGCCTTTTCCATGCCAACCAGGGCGGCGCGGGCCACGATGCTGTGGCCGATGCTGAATTCATCGATTTCGGCCAACCCCTTAAACGCCTTAATGGTGTTATAACATATGCCGTGGCCGGCATTGACCCCTAAATCCAATTCGCCGGCGGTTTTGGCCGCTTCCACGATGTCGGCAAATGCGGCATTTTTTTCACCTGGCGATTCGGCATCGCAGAACCGGCCGGTGTGGATTTCAATCATGTCCGCGTTCAGGGCGCTGGCCTGGTGGATCTGGTTGGGATCCGGATCAATAAACAGGCTGACCGGAATGGCCGCGTGATGAAGGACGTCAATGGCATTGGCCACGGTGTCCGCCAGGGTGACGGCATCCAGGCCGCCTTCAGTGGTTACCTCCTCGCGTTTTTCCGGCACCAGGGTGACCAGGTCGGGCCGAACATCGCCGGCAATGGAGAGCATTTCATCGGTTGCCGCCATTTCAAGGATCAGCTTGGAGAGCACCGTCCTTTTTAACAGATAGAGATCCCGGTCCTGGATATGGCGGCGGTCCTCGCGTAAGTGCACCACGATGCCGTCCGCCCCCCCTAATTCAGCCAGCACCGCGGCAGCCACCGGGTCGGGGTAATCCGCCCCCCGCGCCTGCCGCAGGGTGGCAATATGATCAACATTAACTGCTAATCCGGCCATATTGAATTTACCTTATATTTTTTCGGGTTCATCGTCTTACTCTTACTCTTACTCTTACTCTTACTCATAAAGAATGGTCACCATTTCCTTAGCCATTGAAGCGTCTTATTGGATTTCAAGCTCAATCGACTGAATCATTTCAAATAATTCCTCGCTTTTATCCTCCATCTCCCGGGCATCGGCTTCATCGGTTTCATGGTCGTAGCCGAAAAGATGAAGAATCCCATGAATTAAAAGCTCTTTAAAGCGCGTCTCCAGTGTCGTCTCCAGTATATCCGCCTCCCGGGCGGCCGTATCCATTGATATCACCACATCGCCCAAAAGATCCGGGTTGATGTCCCCGAATGCCCCCTCGGTCATAGGGAACGCGATGACATTGGTCGCGCCCTGCCGGTTTAGGTATTGGTAGTTTAAATCGGCGATTTCCGTGTCGTCAAGAAGCAATACGGAGAGTTCGCCATCAGGACTGTCCAAGGCGTTTAAGAGGGTTTGGGCCGTTTTCCGTATCTGTTCCGTTGATAGTTTGAACCGGTTCTGCCGGTCGTCGATCAATATCATCATTTCTGGCCTTGGGGGTTTCCGGCATCTGTTTGTCCGGGTATTCCACCCGGTGGTGATAGATGCCGGTTAAGATTTTATTGAAACTTTTTGCGATCTTATGCAGATCCGCCAGGGTCAAAGGGCACTGGTCCAGTTGGTTGTCCGAAAATAATTTGTTGATCAGCTGCTGCACCAACCCCTGGATGCGCGACGGCGTGGGGTGCTCAAGGGACCGGGCGGCGGCCTCCACCACATCGGCCAGCATCACCAGTGCGGTTTCCCGGGTCTGGGGTTTGGGACCGGGGTAGCGGAAGTTGTCGATATTGATCGCCTCATCCTTTTTTTGTTTTTTGGCTTTTTCATAAAAATAGGCGATCAGCGTGGTGCCGTGGTGCTGCTTGATGGCATCGATGATCTCCTGACCCAGCTTTTTCTCGCGCGCCAGTTCCACGCCGTTTTTGACATGGGAAATCAGGATCAGGCAGGACATGGAGGGCGCCAGCTTGTTGTGGATATTTTTGCCGTCCTTCTGGTTTTCAATAAAATAGAGCGGATTTTTGAGTTTGCCGATATCATGATAATAGCCGCTGACTTTGGCCAGCACCGGG
This sequence comes from Desulfosalsimonadaceae bacterium, assembly GCA_035312245.1. Lineage (GTDB taxonomy): Bacteria > Desulfobacterota > Desulfobacteria > Desulfobacterales > Desulfosalsimonadaceae > M55B175. The sequence continues at coordinate 2,247 of DATGCF010000283.1, read as the reverse complement.
TTGGCCCCGATTTCAGCGGCGGCCGCCTCCACCATGGAGCCGACGATCACCGAATGGTGATAGGTGCCCGGGGCCTCCAGCATGAGGCGCCGAAGCAGGGGCTTGTCCAGGTTGGCCAGTTCCAGGAGCGTGCTGTTGGTGGTATAGCCAAAGGCCATTTCCATCATCGGGGACACCCCTGCGGTAATCACCCCGGCGATCATCCCGCCGGTAAAGGCAAAGATCCAGTCCCAGAACAGCTTGACCCCGGAGAATTCGGCCATATAAATGCTGACCACCGTGGCCAGCAGAATGTTAAAAGCCCCGAGCTTGGCCCCGGCCAGGATAAAGCCCTTGTGCTCCTTGCAGTCCTGGCTCCAGTAGGCGCCCATGATGCTGTTCAGCAAAAAATAGAGGCAGAAGCCGTAACTGTTTTCAAAGGCCATGGCGGTTAAAAGCCCCATGACGATGGCAAACGGGAAGGCAATGGTAAAGCCCAGAAACTGGCAGATGCTCATGGCGCCGGCCGCAATCGGGATGGCATAATAGATGGATGCCGCGGAAATCGCAAACGGGGCTTCCGGCGCAAGGACCTGGGAGAGGGAGACGGACAGCTGAAGGATCAGAAGCACCATCACCACCACAAAACTGATGAAAAAGAGGTTCTTATTCTGATACTGCAGCAGTTCCCGCTGATATTTCAGATGGATAAAATAGGTGATCGTCAAAAGCGCCAGAATAATCAGCGCGGTACCGATGCCTTTTTTCAGAAGCTCCTGCCGGCCGACCTGATCCTTTAAGGCCTGAAGTTTTAGCATGTGCATCGGGGTCACGCGCTCGCCTTCCCGCAGAATCATCTCCCCCTTTTTGATTTTATAAAGGATCGGTTTGATGCGGTCCGCGGCTTCTTCACGGCGTTTTTGGGTTTCGCTGCGGTTTAGGGTGATGTTGGGCTCGATCAGCCGCTGCGTGAAGTCCACGATTAAGTTTAAGAGCGAATAATCCAGGCCTTTGAGCAGGGGCTCTCCCACAATCCGGACCATGGTCTTGGATTGGTCCAGCCCGTAAAAGTGTTTCAGATCGCGGACCGTGGTTTCCTGCTCTGTGCCCACGGTATTTAAAATGATGCCGTCATCCCCATCCCTTAAAAGGAGGTCTTTGTTGGCCACCACGCCGTTTTTTAAAATCCGGGAGAGGATCTGGATGATCAGGCCGGAGATGTCAGTGGAGAATTGCTCCCGTTGGAGGATGCGATAGGCCCCGTTGTTCACGGTAATACCCAGGGTTTTCTCAAACTCGGGCTTTAGCTCCCGGATGCGGTTATGCACGGCGTCAATTTGAACCGGGGAGTCGGTTGCCGCTGCCTTGGCATTGGCTTCGTAAACGCCGCGGACCAGTCCGAATGCCTGTTTGACCCGTCGGGCCAGGTTGTCGGCAAGCGTGCGGTCATAGTCATAAACCGTTAAAATCGACTCTTTGGCCTGAGCGCGCTTTTCCAGGGTGGCGGCCTCGTCTTCGACCAGAAAATCCTTTGGCGCCTTGATGTTTTTATCCGCCACATCGCCGATTTTATAGGATGGATGATAAATGATCAGCTTGGGATACAGGATCAGCGTGGCAATCACGGTCACCGCCAGCAGAAGAACCAGCAGGGTGGCGGTCTCGGTGAAGAAGCGGTTTTTTAATGAGATGTCCGGGCGTTTGGCTGCCATAAACCCTCAGCTATGGGTTCTCGGAGTTTTTTTGCTCATAGGCGTTGATGATTTTCTGGACCAGTTTGTGGCGGACCACATCCCGCTTGGAGAAGAAGATAAATCGGATGCCGTCTATGTCGGAAAGCAGCTCTTTGGCCTCAATCAACCCGGAGGCCCGGTTCTTGGGCAGATCGCTCTGGGTGATATCCCCGGTGATCACGGCCTTGGAGTTAAACCCGATCCGGGTGAGAAACATTTTCATCTGTTCCGTCGTTGAATTCTGTGCTTCATCCAGGATGATGAATGAGTCATTTAGGGTGCGGCCCCGCATGAATGCCAGGGGCGCCACTTCAATAACCCCTTGGTGCATCAGGTTCGAGGCTTTTTCAAAGCTCATCATGTCGTGCAGGGCGTCATAGAGCGGCCGCAAATAGGGATTTACCTTCTCTGCCAGGTCGCCGGGCAAAAATCCCAGGGCCTCGCCGGCCTCCACCGCCGGCCGGGTTAGAATGATCCGGTCCGCCTTTTTTTTGGTGAGCGCGGCCACGGCCATCGCCATGGCCAGGTAGGTTTT
>DATGCF010000282.1:0-17388 GCA_035312245.1 Desulfosalsimonadaceae bacterium | reverse complement strand
TATCAGGCCCTTTGCCCCGGATCTTTCCATTAAGCCCAGCATCACCGGTATCCGGTCTTCCGCCCGGGCCCGGGCCGGACATGGCATGCGCTGCATATAGCGGTTAATAAGTCGATCCATTGGCGACCTTCCATCGGCTGCCGGCGGAATGAGCGGCCGGTACCCATTACACAGATCATCCGCGACAACACGGCCGCCTGCGGATTCGATCATGTCAATGATGCCGGCATCTTCGACCAGGCTTCCGGAAATCATTACCGGGATGCCGCTGTTTTCATGTGGGTATTTATTTTGTAAATCACCTTCAAGGGCTTTAAGCATATCCAGACAGGTTTCAGGCGGGGTGAGGGCGGCTGCCTCCATAATGACAAGCATTTGACGCGCGGTAAGCGGAGACTTCCTACTAAAACGGCTTTTATATAGATCCAGCAGCCGGTACCTGATCGCCTCATACAGATTAAGTGACGCTTCGAGGCTTGAGTCAGTGAAGCTGCCGCCCGCGGCATTTAACTTTTCAATTAATTCCCCGAGGGCTGATCTAAAAAAGGCCTTGGCCGCCGGGGTGGCGTTATACGGCAGCGGCAGGGTGTGATAAATTTCGCCGCCGATAACGTCTCGCCAGATGTTGATCGCCCCGCAGGCGGCATCACAGGAATAGCCCTGGACAACCCCGGATAAAAAATCATATTCCCGATTCAATGCTTTTTCCAGGGCGCGTTTCATAAAGGGGCAGGTAAAATCCGGCATATGGGTGTATGCTTTTTCAACCGGGCCGGCCCCGCCGGTAATCCGGATCGGGGTAAAGCCGGCAGCGTGCAGCACTTCGATCGGGGTGTAGGTGCAGAAATAGCCGAGTCCGGGCTGGCTTTCTTCAGGCAGGCCCGCCCTTTTTAATTGATTAATGGCTGCTTCAAAGGGTTCGGTCAGTTTTTCCGGCATTTTCAGGCGACTTCTCCGGATTTGGACAGTTCGGTGTCCCTCAATTTACGCCGCAGAATTTTACCCACCGCGCTCTTGGGGAGTTCATCAATAAACTCAACCTGTTTTGGGATCTTATAGGGCGCCAGATGCTCTTTACAGTATCGGATCACCTCTTCTTCGGTCAGGTTTTCGCCTTTTTTGGTGACAATAAAGGCTTTAACCGTCTCCCCCCGATACGGATCCGGTATGCCGATGGTGCACGCCTCCAGGATTTTCGGGTGGTCAAAGAGCACGTTATCCAGCTCAATGGGGTAGATGTTATATCCCCCGGCAATGATCATATCCTTTTTCCGGTCCACAATGGTGAGATAGCCGTCTTCGTCAAACCGACCGATGTCGCCGCTGTAAAACCACCCGTCTTTGAGCACCGCCCGGGTTTCTTCAGGCTTTTTATAATATCCCTTCATCACCTGGGGGCCTTTGATGACAATCTCGCCGGCTTCTCCAAGCGGTACTTCCGTCTCCCCGGTTTCCACATCCATCAGCTTGACATCCGTATCCGGGACCGGGCAGCCCACGGTGCCGGGCTTTATCTTGCCGCCCCACGGGGTGACGGTCACGATCGGCGAGTTTTCCGTGGAGCCGTAAACCTCGCACATATCCGCGCCGGTCAATGCCTTTAAATCCCGGATGGTGTCTGCCGCCAGGGGCGCGGCCCCGGAAAAAAATCCCTTGATGGAGGAAAGATCCATTTTGCGGAACTCCGGTTCATCCAGAAGCCCCACAAAAATGGTGGGCACGCCGGGAAGGAAGGTGGGCCTGAATTTTTTGATCATTCTAATGTTGATGGCCGGATCCGGCCGGGGGACCATGATGATTTCATAGGCGCGCCAGAGGCAGTAGTTCTGAACGGCAGTGAAACCGGCGGAATGAAAGATCGGAAAGTTGCCGACCAGCCGCTCCGTGCCGGGTTCTAGCTCCGGAAACCAGGCATCGAACTGCTGCACATTTGAGCTTAAGTTGGCATGGGTAAGCATCACGCCCTTGCTTTTGCCGGTGGTGCCGCCGGTATAGAGCAGCGCCCCCAGCTCGTCCCAATGACTTTGATCCTCTATTGGCGTATCCGGGTAACGGGAGATGACTTTTCGAAAGGCAAATATATCCTGCGCCCTGGGCACTTTTCGGTACATCTCGCGTTTGACCCTTGGAAACAATTGTTTCAGGGGAAACGGCAGATAATCATTGATATTGCAGGCAATAATTTTTTCAATCTTTATTTGATTTCTGATTTTTTCAATTCTGGGCAGCAGCAGCGATAGCGTAATCAGCAGTTTGGCATCCGAATCATTGAGTTGATAGGCGAGTTCCCGTTCGGTGTACAGGGGATTGTTCTGGACGGCTGCCGCGCCGATCCGGAAGGTAGCATAATTGGCAATCACGACCTGGGGAATGTTGGGCAGGCAGACCGCTACCTTGTCCCCCGGCTTAATGCCGAAGTCGCTCAATGCGCGGGCAAATGCATTCACCAGCCGGTCAAGTTCCGCATACGTGAGGCGTTTGCCCATGTAGTTTAAAGCGGTATGGTTGGGAAATTTTCGGGCGGAGCGGGAAAGTGCGGCGGAAACGGTTCGCTGTTCATAGTCCAGACAGGGCTTAACTCCCGAGGCATAGGACTTATGCCAGAGTTTTTCTTCGGCCATGAGGGGCCTCCAGACGCATGAATGGTTAGTGGACCAGATGCGTTAATAAAAAGTCCGTCTGTTTGTGAACGGCATCCGCAAACGCATCCCCCTTATATAAATCAAAGTCTCGAGAGGATCATCTCACTCACCTTTTCCGCTGACCGGCCGAAGAGTTCCGGCATGTCGATGAGCTCAAGGAAGCGGTCCTCCCATTGGATGTTGTTTTCCTGGACCAGGTTCTTGATGTGTTCATGCTTACCGCCAAGGGCCTTTACTTTGGTGGGAAGATCCACCTGCGCGCTAAAAGCGATTTCAAGTAGCATGAGGTGCTCAATGGTGTTCGGCCGGTTGGGATCGGTTGAAATGATCGGAATGATCAGAATACTCCGGTCATCCTTGCGGCCTTTGCCCATGTAGACATTGCCCTGCCGGACAATGATTTTTTTGGTGCCCTTAAGCGCCTGGTCGGTTTCAGACCGTGATTGAATATTGCTGGATGAGCCCTCTTTTTTAACAATCTGAATTCGCGTATCGTCAGTGGGCTCGCCCAGCAGGTTGATGCCGGATACCTGGTAAAGGGTCAGCCCCCTGATATCCTCGATGATCCGCTGCAGATTGCGCAGCACCATGATGTTTGAGATGGATAGCTGGGCAATGCCGAAGCCATGAGCGCTTAATAGATCAAACAGCAGCCCCTCGGCTTTTTCCTCGATCCGGCTGGTTCCCACGGTCACGGTTTTTGCCTGGTGCTTGATGGCATCCACCGGCCGGGCCAGGCAGTTGATGGCCTCGCCCAGTGATTCAAAGAGTTTTTCAAACATGTTTTTGGCCGTGCCTTTCACCCCGAAATCGATTTCAAAATCAGAGAGCGGCAGGCGGCCGGCCAGATATTTAAGCAGAAGGGTCAGGTTGGTGGCCCCTTTGATGCCGAGCGGCGACGGCAGCTCATTATTGGCCTGTTTTTTGCGGAACGCGGTATAGAATTGAATGATTTTTTCCCGGAAGCTTTTTTCCAGGGCGATTTCAAAAATATCCATTTCCGCGTCGGTCAGCCGGGTGATGGTTTCCTGCAGATCCTCCCGGAAGTCATAGAGAAAGCGGGAGCCCTCATTAATGCTAAGGGCCGCATAGTATCCCCAGATATGGCCCACCAGGGTGTTTAATATCGGCGCAAAGTGTTCGCTCAAAGACGGCACGTGGATGACATCCGATGCATAGGGGTCGAACCGGTCCTCGTGTTCATCCGCAATGACTATGGGCAGGGCTTTGTGGGATCTGAAGATGGCGGTGTCTTTGATGATATCCCCGATAACGCTCCGGCGCGTGCCGGCCGCGCAGACAAAAATCAGGGGCTCGGAGGATAAATCGATATGTTTTTTATCTTCCACATAGTCGGATGAAATGGTTTTATAGCAGAGTTCGCTCAGCTTAATCCGGATTTCATCCGCCGCGGATTTATTGGGGCCGCTGCCGACGGCCGCCCAATAGGTGCGCTGAACCGCCAGGCGCTGGGCCGAGGATTGGATGCGATCACGGGATGCCAGCACCGTCTCCATTTTTTCCGGAATCTCAAGCATCTGCTTGATCTCCTGGGATATGAACGCATCGTTTCGCCGGTTTGTCAGCTGGGTGAAATACAGGCCCAAAAGGGCGCCGGCAATGATCTGGGAATAAAACGCCTTGGTGGAGGCCACTGACATTTCAATATCCCGGCCGCTGCTCGTATACACCACGCCGTCCACCTTAAAGGTCAAATCCGAATCCCGGCGGTTGACAATCGCAATGGCCCGGGCGCCGAGCTGCTTCATCATGTCCACCGTCCGGTTGGTGTCCGTGGTGGTGCCGGACTGGCTGATGGGGATTAAGAGGGTCTCATGCAGATGGTCGGTTTCGGTTATAAATCCGCTTAACTCCGAGGATTTTAAGGCATCCACATGGATCGTCGGGTTATTCAGATAAAACCGCATGATATCCGCGCACGCCTGGGCGGCCACCCCGGCTGTGCCCTGGCCGATAAATAGAATACGGCGGATGGCATCGGATTTTAGGGCGGAAACCAGTTCATCAGGCACCATGGATTCATCCAGAGTCAGGACATACCGGGTGCCGCCGTCTTCAATAATTTTCCATCGATTCTCAAGGGTTTTCCGAACCGATACCGGGGACTCCGAAATTTCTTTCAGAAAATAATGGTTGAAATGCTGCCGGTCGATGTCCCGGGAGGTGAGCGGGGTTTGGCGGATATCCGCCGGGGTCAGGGCAATCGGCGTACCGTCGTAATACATGGCCTGTAATCCGTCCAGGCCGCCGGCGGATGCCTGATCGATGACAAAAATCTGGCCGTATACCGGATTGCCGTCCGCATCATAACCGGGGGTGCCGCCGTCCAGTTTCACGTAGTCGGCGGTTTCTTCAACCAGGCCGTAGATTTCCGATGAGGGGATGTAGTGGTCCTCTGCCAGGCCGACAAATATGGCCTGGCCGCTGCCTTTTAAAGCCAGGAAGAGTTTGCCGGGTGCCAGGTCCGTGTGCATGGATATCGCGTGTGCCCCCTCAAAATCATTAACCGCCCGGCGGAAGGCGGTTTCAATGGGAAAGCCCCGGGCCAGATAGGATTGTATATGCACCGGGATGACCTTGGTATCACAGCTGATTTCATCAGGAATTTGGATGCCCCGGGCCGCATAGCCGGCTTTAATGGTCTGGTAGTTGTCGATATCGCCGTTTAGGCAGACATGAATGATGCCGGCAGCATCCGGACTTTCAGCCAATGTGCGGTTGTCCACCGGGTGGCAGTTGGCTTCATTGATGGCCCCGACGGACGCCCATCGGGTGTGCGCGGAGACCGTGTGATAGAGAAATGGCTGCTGGATCACCTGCTTTAGAATCGGATCCTCCATTATCTGACGGCGGATAAAGGAAATGTTTTCTCCCAGGCCGCCGATTTCCGCCGCTACCTTGTAGGTAATGGCAAGCGAGACCTGTTTGTCGGGATTTTTCCGGGGGCCCTCATTTATTGAAATAGCCTGGTTGGTCAGTATGTGAAAGCGCTGGCGGTAATCGAAATCCGCCATCAGTCCGGCGGCCTCGAGATGCTGTTTTAAGCCTTCATAAACCTTTGGCGTCATGATAAACAGCAGGGAAATCCCGGCGGAATCCCGGCCCCTGACCTCCAGCCGGTCGATGCTGTTTAATATGGCATTGATATTTTTTAATGTGGTAATGGTTGCTTCCGGGGGCCGGGGGGCGCCTGTCCCATTTAGGGCCGTAATTTTTTCGATATTGTCGATAAGTTCCGTCTTTAGGCACCAGCCGGCATCTTTTAGCCGTTCAATGCGCCGGGACATGGTTTCGACGACCTCGGGCGAAAGCCGGCCCATCAACCGGCCAAGCCGGCTGCCTTCCGTGTCAATGATGCGGCCGAGCTGTTCGGAAAATCCCTCGAGCTTTGTTTTTTCTTCCGGCTGGGTAAAAATATGGTAGAAGGCCGTCCGGGTTTTAAGCGACCGCACGGCGGCATAGAAATTTTCCATTAATTCCCCGCCGCCCAGGTAATCCGTGCCAATGTCCGGTTGGGTCGCTTCATCAAGGGCATTCGAGGCGTCGGCAATCTGCTGGATCATTTCGCCCACCGGCGGCATGGCATAATCCGTAGGCTGGCCCTCATTCGTTTTTACCGCCACGATTCCGGTGATGCCGCACTGGCAGGTATTTGCCGAAAAGGGGAATAAAATAATCGTATTGGCGGGCACGGAATGAATATGTTTTCCAATGGTGATTCTAACTCTTGCCAAAAAGGAAAAAACGCCGGCAATCAGCTGAAGAATGTTTCTCATTGTTTTCATATTAAACATTTGAATCGGTTTCGGGGTTGCTAAAATATTCCTGAAACGCCAGTTTCGCGTAGCTGGCTGCCCGGGTGCCGATGTATTCCTTGTGCGCCACAAAGGCGGCGACTGCCAGTTTTTTCCCGCCGTCCGTTTCTTCGGCAAACCCGGCGAACCAGTCGTATTTGATGTGCAGGGGGTTGTTGTTGATGGACCCGGTTTTGCCCCCGATATCGAGACGGGAAAGGATGTCATCCCGTCTGGTGGATCGGAAAGCGCTTCGGGCGGTGCCCCCGGAAATGGTGGCATTCATCAGTTTTTTTAATCGATTCGCCGTATCTGCTGAAACCGCCTGGTTCAGGATGTGGCGCTGGCTTTTATAGACCAGCTGGTTGTCCTCGCGCACGGTTTGGATGAGGGTGGGGGCCATGAGCCTGCCGTCGTTTAAGACCCCGGATACCAAAAGCGCCGCATGCAGCGGAGAAATCAGGGTCTGCCGGTTAAACCCGCAGGCGATTTCAGCCCAGTTATAGGGTTCATCCTTAATAATGAGCGGGCTTTGGTGCAGCGGCAGGTCAAAGTCGATCTGTCTGTTGAACCCGAATGCCTTTGCGTATTTTTCAAGTCCGGATTTTTTCAGGTGGTGGATGCCGATTTTGCCGAATACCGGGTTAATGGAGTCGGCAAAGGATTCCTCAAACGTCATATGGTTGGTGTAGCGGTTGTCGCGATTTTTAAGCTGGGATTTGTAAAGGGTGTATTTTCTGCCGTTAAAGGAGACGGGGGTGGTGCGGCGGAACCCGTATTCTTCAATTGCGGCTGCGGCGGTGACGATTTTAATCAGGCTGGCTGCCGGAAAATCCGGCCGGGTACAGACATTTGAATCCGCGCCGGTTTTATCGAAGCTGACCATGGCGATGATTTTTCCGGTCTCCGGCTCAATGGCCACAAAACCGAAATACTTGGCATATTTGCGGTCAATGTTGTCCGTAATGACCTGCTGCAGAGAGGGCATAATGCTGGTGGCGATCCGGTATTTGCGCGTCCCGGCATTTAGATGAAATGTTTCGCGGGTGATGTCGGTCAGTTGCGTATTGGCTAGGAGTTTTGGAAGAATCTTTCGATCCAGGGGCTGGACGGAAGCTGTTTCCAATTCAGCCTGTGCGGGCTGCGGCTTCAAAAATGCCCAGTCATATAGCCAAAACGCGCCTTTGGTCAGCCCAATGAGCACAACCAGGGCCATAAGATAAATCGGCAGCCGGCGGATGGCCTTTTCCTGGGCGGATTGCTTGCGCAGTTTGACCTGGTAGTTTCGCCAGCGATGGGTGGGGGCATAAATACGGGTATTGAGTTTTGAGCGTTTAAACATTGAATTCTATATTTGCTTACCGATGTTCTCGGCGAAAAGTTATTTGACGGCCCAAATGGTTCGATTTTTCGGGCAAAGCCCCGACCTTTCAGTTTTTCCTAATTTACCGGCAACCCAAACGCCTGTCAAACCGTTTTTATCCGCCTTACGGGGATAGGGAGAGTAAATAGGATCGCAGGTTCATCTTTTTCTTCTTAAGCCCCAGTTTGTTCCGGATATTGTTTCGATGGAATTCAATCGCCCGATCCGAGAGGTTCAGCAGTTCAGAGATTTCTTTGGTGGTTTTTCCGGCTTTTACCAGGTCGGCCACCTGGATCTGCATCGGGGTCAACTGCTGGTACTGGGAGGAGAGCTTTTTCATATAGGGGGAGACCATGTCCTGCGCATTATTTTCGAGGATTTCCAGGTATGTCTGCTGGGAGGAGGAAATAGGGGTGTTTTTCAGTTTTTCAATATACGGCAGAATAAGCGATTTAACATTGGCCATCACCTTTTCCTCCAGATCCGCTTTATCCTTATCCCGCTGTTTTAATAAAATTTTTAACGCCGTGTTGGTTTCCTGAAGATTCAGGGACTGATCCCGGAGGTGCTCCTCAGTCTCCCGCAGCGAGGTCTCAATTTTTTTTCTTTCCTCGATTTCCTTGAGCAGCCTTTCATTGGCGGTGACAAGTTCCTGGGTGCGTTCGGCCACACGGATTTCAAGCTCTTCATTGGCCTCGGCCAATGCGGTTTCAGCGTTTTTTCGGTCCGTGATATCGACAAATGCGCCCATCATGCAGACCGGGGTGCCATCGGTATCCGTCACCAGGTTGGCGGAGAGCAGCACGGTCATCGGCGTGCCGTCTTTCTTGACCCCTTCGATTTCTCCATACCACCGGCCCTCCTGAAGAATGACGGACATGGCGTGTTCGGCCTGAGCCGGGTCCCGGGCAAAGCTGACCGCCGAGCGGCCCAGAACCTCAGCCGTATTATCGTCGCCCCACATGTCCAGAAACGCCTGATTCACATAGGTGATGTTACCCTGCAAGTCCCCGATGACAATGGCGTTAATGGAGGAGGTGACGGCGAAATCCTTGATGCGGAGCTCTTCCTCGATTTTTTTGCTTGCCGTGATGTCAATGAAGGAGTCCATCGTGCAGACGGGTTCTCCCGCATCGTTATAGACAAGGCTGGCTGAGAGGTAGATGATAATGGGCGAGCCGTCCTTGCGAAAGCCCGCCATTTCGCCTTCCCAGGAGCCGTTTTCCAGAACCGCGGTCATGACTTTAAGGGCTTCGGCCTCATCCTGGGCAAATTCCAGGGATGAGCGGCCGATCACCTCGGCGGGATTGTCTGCCCCCCACATGCGAAGCGCAGCATTATTAACATAAACCACATTGCCTTCCAGATCCCCGATGCCGATACCCTGGACGGAGGACGCGATGGCAAAATCCTTGATGCGGAGTTCCTCTTCGATCTTTTTTCTTTTCGTTATATCGATGAACGAAACCATGATGCAGATCGGCTGGTTTTCGTCATTAAAAACCAGATTGGCGGATAGCAGCACGATGACTGAGGTGCCGTCGCTGCGGAATCCCTCTATTTCCCCCTCCCAGGAGCCGGATTCAAGCACTGTATGGAGTACGGTAGCTGCCTGATCCCTGGATCTGGCCAGATCCAGCGCAGATTTGCCAACCAGTTCATTCGGGTCGGATGCCCCCCAGATTTGCAGCGTGGCGTCGTTGACATAGATAATTGTCCCCTCAAGGTCGGCCATGCCGATCCCGTGAATACAAGACGCGATGGCGAAATCCTTGATTCGGAGTTCTTCCTCGATCTTTTTTCTTTCCGTGATGTCGATGAAGGAGTCCATGGTGCAGATGGGCTCGCCCTCATCGTTATAGACAAGGCTGGCTGAGAGATAGACGATAATGGGGGAGCCGTCTTTGCGAAAGCCCGCGATTTCTCCTTCCCAGGAGCCGTTTTCCAAAACTGCAGTCATGATTTCAAGGGCCTGGTTTTCATCCTGGGCCAGCTCAAGGGAAGATCGGCCAAGTACCTCGGCGGGGTCGTCAGTGCCCCACATGCGAAGCGCGGCATTATTAACATAGATGATGTTGCCTTCCAGATCACCGATGCCGATGCCCTGAACTGAGGCGGCAATGGCACGGTCCTTGATCAGGAGCTGATCCTTGATTGCCTTGTCTTCCAACGGATGGTCGGTGTCACCGAATGCCGGGAAGGGCCGATGACCGTTGTTTGAATGCTGCGTCATGAACCCCCCTTTTCAGGTGTCATAAATATTTTTGGGCCCACTCGCTGGTATGGGCCATAATAGCGGATTTTTGGGAATCCAGATGGCCGGAATGACCACTTTTGGGAATCAGTTCAAGGGATTTTTCGCAGGTGAGGGCATCAAAAAGCAGTCGGGCGGTTTCCGGCGGATCCACCCGGTCTTCTTTGCCGTGCATAACTAGTGTTGGAATTTGAATTTGATGGACCCGGTCAAGGGTGCCAACAAATGCGCATGCCGCCGCTCCAGGCAGCGGAAAGGCCGAGTAGGCCTCAATCAGTGACGGATCATTAATGATTTGCTGGTTCACCGCCGGATCAAAAGCCACGTTGGCGGAGTTCAATACCCAGAGCAGGTTTAACCGCCAGCCTGTGCCGGTCAGTTTTTTTTTAACCCGGGAAGCGGTGACAAGGGATTTAAAAAATACCGTTTCCCAGATGTTCAGATAATTTCTCACCGTCGCATCCAGTGTGGCAATGGCCTTGATGCGGGGTTCTACCAGGGCGGCCTCGAGAACGGCGGTGCCGCCGGAGGAGAACCCGAATGCGCCGATCCGATCCGGGTCGATTGACTGATCGGAAGAAAGATAGTCGATCACCGTCTGGATGGCCTTGATCCACTCGCCCATGTCCAGGTGGGATCGCGGGCCGGCACTTTCGCCGTGGCCCGGCATGTCCACGGCGATGGCGCCAATTCCTTGATTGGAAAGAAATTCGGAAAACTCGAAAAAGTTTTCTTTTCGTTCAAATGCCCCGTGACAAATAATCAGGCAGGGGGCCGGCGTCGGATTGCCGCTGCCAGCGGGAAATAAGGCGGCTTTGAGGAGTTCGCCGCTGAAGTCAATGGCAATATTTTTGGGATTCATATTTATTCTGCAGTTCAAACAGGCTTAAAGGAAATTTTTATTATTTATAGAGTAAGATTAAGATTAAGAGTAAGATTAAGACGATAGCAAAAATGCGGGCGTACTGGCATCGTTTGCTTTTTAGGTCTTAAATCTGATTGATGATCATTTCATTTTAACGCTGTTCCGGGAGGCACCGGCTTTTCCACCGTGGCAACGGTTGAGCCCGCCTCCGTGGATGCTGCCAGAAGCATTCCCTCGGATCGGATGCCCCTTAATTTGGCAGGCTTAAGGTTGGCCACCACAATCACCTGTTTATTATAGAGATCCGCCGGATTGTAGCTTTGGGCGATGCCCGCCACAATGGTCCGCTTTTCCGAGCCCAGATCCACGGTCAATTTAAGCAGTTTATCGGTTTTCGGCACGGCTTCGGCGTCAATCACCGTGGCTACCCGAAGATCGAGTTTACCCACCTCATCAATGGCAATTTCAGGCTTAAATTCAGGCGCCGCCGCCTCCGTTTCCGGCGCCTGTGCCTCACCCGGTTCGGGCATTTTTTCGATTCGGGGGAAAAGGGAAATCGCTTTGGGCAGCCGGGTGCCGGGATGAAGTTCCGGCCACTGCTTGATCACCGAGATGGAGAGGCATTCGGCATTCTCCATATCATAGCCCAAATGGGAAAGCATGGTCCGGGCCGTATCCGGCATAATCGGGTAGAGCAGCCCGGCAATTACCCGCAGGCCTTCCAAAAGATTATAGATCACGGCTTCAAGCCGTGGTTTCTCCTCCGGTTTTTTGGCCAGTTCCCAGGGGGCAGCGGAATCCACGAATTTGTTCATGCAGCTGATATACTCCCAAATGGCCATAGCCGCCTTGTGAAAATGGAGCTCTTCCATTTCGGTCTGATAGGTTTCAATGGCCGTTCGGGCCGGACCGGAGAGTTCCGGCGCGATTTGCGCCTGCATTTGGCTCTCAACTTCCGGTATCACCCCTTTGAAGTATTTGTGAAACATGCCCAGCACCCGGGAGAAGAGGTTGCCCAGATCATTGGCCAGATCCGCATTGATCCGCTGAATCAGCGCTTCTTCGGAAAAGTTGGCATCCAGGCCGAAGGTCATGTCCCGCATGAGAAAAAACCGGATGGCGTCCGTCCCGTAAGTTTCCTGAAGATAATGCGGATCCACCACATTGCCCAGGCTTTTGGACATTTTACTCTCATCCACGTTCCAGTAGCCATGCACATAGAGGCGTTTGTAGATATCCAGCCCGGCGGCTTTCAGCATGGTGGGCCAGTAAATGCCGTGGGGTTTCAGGATATCCTTGGCCACAATATGCCGGGCCTGGGGCCAGAATTTTTTGAAATTTTCGCCGTCCGGATACCCCAGGGCGGAAATATAGTTGATCAGCGCATCAAACCAGACATAGGTGACATAATCCGGGTCAAAGGGAAGTGTGATACCCCAGGTGAGCCGGGTTTTCGGCCGGGAGATGCAAAGGTCGTCCAGCGGCTCTTTGAGAAAGGAAAGCACCTCATTGCGATACCGCTCCGGCTGGATGGTCTCCGGATTGTCGGTCAGATACTGGATAAGCCAGTCCTGGTATTGGCTCATCCGGAAAAAATAGTTGGACTCTTTGATCAGTTCCGGGGCGGTACCATGATCCGGGCATTTGCCCTCAACCAGTTCCCGCTGGGTATAGAAACGCTCGCATCCATAGCAGTAAAGCCCCTCATATTCGCTGTAATAGATGTCGCCGGCATCATAGATCTGCTGCAGGATTTTTTCCACCACCGCAATATGATCCGGATCCGTAGTCCGGATAAAATGATCATACTCGATATTGTACTTGGGCCAAAGGTCCTTGAACAGGTGGCTGATCTGATCCGCATAGGCAGACGGGGCAAGCCCCTGGCTTTCCGCCGCTTTGACGATCTTGTCCCCGTGCTCGTCCGTACCGGTTAGAAAATAGGTGTCCTGTTCCTGCAGGCGGTGGAAGCGCCGGGCCACGTCCGCGGCAATGGTCGTGTAGGTATGGCCCAGGTGCGGTTTGGCATTCACATAGTATATTGGGGTAGTTATATAAAACGGTGCTGTCATTCGATGCTGGATTCCTCTTCCGTGTGGTTGTTATTTTGATTTTTCCCATTCGGCTTCCGATACATGCCGTCTTCGAAGGTCAGGCAGCACATGAGCCGGCCGCAGACCCCTGAGATCTTTGTGGGATTTAAGGATAATCCCTGGCGCTTGGCCATTTTGATGGATACCGGATCAAATTTGGTCATAAACGCGCTGCAGCAAAGCTCCCGGCCGCAACGGCCGATACCGCCGCAAATTTTGGCCTGGTTTCGGATGCCCACCTGCCGCATTTCGATCTTGCTCCGGAATTCCTTGACCAGCATCTTTACCAGTTTCCGAAAATCTACCCGGCCATCTGCCGTAAAATAAAAGGTAAGCTTGCTGGTGTCAAAATTGCTTTCTATGTTGAATAGGTTCATATCCAGGGCGAGTTCCTGTATACACTCCTTGCAGAACGTATACGCCCGGGCCTCAAGATCCTTATTTTTTTCAATCTGACGGATGTCCTCTTCCGTTGCCGGCCGGTAGACTTTTTTAAGCGGCTCGCTGTCCGGCTTACGCTCCCTTGGTGCGGGCGGGACCGCGACGGTCCCGAAACAAAGTCCGTTTTCCGTCTCCACGATGACATTGTCGCCGGTATTTAGCACATAGGCCCCGCAGTTGAAGTCGTATATTTTTCCGGCCGCTTTAAACCGGATGCCGATTATTTTTTCCATTTTTTGTGCTTTCCTCATCGCTCAATACAAGGACCAGGCGGTCCACTGCCAGTCGGGCATTGGCATTGGCATTAATATTTCGGGCCGCTGCTTCGATGGCCTTAAGTATGTCAAGCAGCCGCGCCGGGCTGATCTTTTTTGACCGGGCGGCGATATCCGCATAGAAGTCCCGGTTGATCAGCTGATCCGGCTGATGGGGATAGACGGCCAAATCCCGGTACCAGGATTTCATAATATCCAACGCGGTTTCCAGACGGCTGCTGTTTTTGGCCAGGGATTCGGCAAATGCCAGCTGATAATTAACCGGCTGGCTGCCCAATTCCGTCAGCGTCTTTATAATCCAGTTGCGGTGTGCAATCCAGTCTTTTTCGATCATTGCCGCCGCCCGGGTGAGACTCCCGCCCGCCATGGCCGCGATGATATCGGCTGTGTCAGCGTCCGCCCCGTAGCGGCTTTTCAGGTAGTTTTGGATGCCTTCCCGGGATATAGGATTAAACCGGAGATGGCGGCATCTGGATAGGATGGTGGGCAGAAGGTCTGATCCTTGCCTGGCGGTAAGAACAAATACGGTCTGCTCGGGCGGCTCCTCAAGAATTTTGAGCAGGGTGTTGCCAGCTTCCGGGTTCAGGGTGTGCGCGTCGGCAATCACCGCTAACCGTTTTTTGGCTTCATAGGGTTTTAGGGCCAGGCGCTGGCAGAGTTCCCGGATTTGATCCACCCTGATGTAGCTGCCAGACGGAGAAATCCAGTGCACATCCGGATGGGTTTCCGAAAGAATTTTTCGGCAGGAACGGCATTGACCGCATGCCAAATCGGCATCCCCCCAACCGGGTTGGCTGGCGGTGTCTTCTCCACCGGTAGCGTTTGAGCGTGCATCCCTGCGCGGAGACTGGCAGTTGCAGGCCATGGCGAAAGCCTGCGCTGCGGTTCGCTTGCCGACCCCGTCCGGGCCGGTGAAAAGATACGCATGGGGGAAGCTTCCGGTTTGGAGCGCCGCGGTCAATAATCGCACAGGCCGATGCTGGTCCAGTAGGGCATCGAATCCGGGCACAAATCCAACCGTCAATTAATTAAAGATTTTTGTTGACCCGTTCCCGCAGTTCCTTGCCGCATTTGAAAAACGGCAATTTTTTGGGCCGGATCTTGACTTTTTCGCCGGTTTTGGGATTCCTGCCGACGTAGCTTTTATATTCTTTGACAAAAAAACTGCACAGGCCCCGGATTTCAATCCGTTCGCCTTCAATCAGGGAGTCGGCCATGGAGTCGAAAAAAATCTGGACCACTTTGGCGGCTTCGGATTTTGAAATATTAGATTCCTTTTTCAAGGCAGAAATCAGTTCCAGTTTATTCATATAACCTCCTGCTATACTGTTTCGGCTGATATCGTATTCAATTAATTGCAGTATAGACAAAAATTTTTTTAAGTCAAGTAGTTATGGACAAAAAAGAGCGGCCCTCTGATTGATTGAATATGGATACAGCCATTCTGCTGTTTGCGTCAAGTCTGTTTTTGGGTATTAGGTGTTGGGTATTAGGTTTTAGGTTTCAGGTGTCGGGCCTCGGGATTGGCACCCGTTCACGGTTCTCAGTTTACAGTTCACGGTTTTTAATGCATTCGTTAATGTTTGCATTACATCTTGCTTCATGTCTGCCCACAGGCGGGTCTGTTTTTATCAGCGGCAAACCGTAAACCGTAAACCCTGAACCCTAAACCCTGAACCCTTATCACAGCCGGTTCCCCACCTCCCCTAACCCGTGGAGCCGGATCATACCGGAAATCCGCTGATCGGTTTCGTCATCCGCATAGCCCACGGCAATTGACCAGCACTGGGACCGGTAAAGAACTTCCAGGCTTTTTTCAATATCTGCGCTTTCATCCAGATTGCGTTCATATTCACCGGAAAGCCGGATGCGGTCCGTCAGCGCAATACTTGCGGTCAAATCGATGGATTGCCGCGAATCCCGGATATAGCGATACTCCAGTTCCAGGTGATCCCCCCGGTGACTCCGCAAACGGGCGGAGAGCAGATGCGAGAGCAGCGTGTCTTTTTTATGGCTCCATTCCGCTTCGGCATGCAGGTTTAAAAGCCGGATCGGGGTGATATCCATTTCCGCATAAAGGGGGATGAAGGGTTCAGCGTCAGCCTGGTTTTCCTTGTTAAAATCATATGTCTGCTCGATGAGAAACCGGAAAAAGCGATTATACCTGGCCTCTGCCGTTTCTTGAGGGGTGTCCGGATTTGGCTCAGCACCTGAATCAAAATATTTGGCAGTCAATAGATGGGTTAGGGAAAAGGTAATTTGGTTAGTCGCCTCGATCCGGTCGATGCTGTCAAAGTCCGGATATTCGGACTGGTCCGTGTCCGGGATGTATTCATAGGAAAATTCCGGGATGATCGTATGCTTAACCGGATGCGATGCCGGCGATTGGTTGTTGTAAATCCGGTAAAGATCGGTGGAAAGGACCGCTTTTAGGTCATAGAGTTCCCGGTGCTGGTAGTCATTTTCGGTGCCTGCCGTTTCTGTCTCCCTGTCCGGCGGATCTTCAAACCAGGCGGTCTGCCGGATGCCGGCAGAGGGCTCGAATGTAAAGAACGGATCCGCCCGAAGGGGCAGGAAAAGTCGGGGATGGATGTCCAGGCGGTGCCCTGAGATGCCGTCCTGTCGGTAAAAGTAGGCATACTCCGTATCGGATTGAAAAAAAAGCGGCGTCTCCAGCATCGGCTGCTTTAAAGCGTCAAACGTTAAGGCCGGCAGCTGCTGAAGCGTGTCATCGGTATCCGCCTGCCGCCGTTTGATCACATTGTCATACCAGAGCAGATCCGCGTTAAAGCTATACCTTGGCCAGATTTTTTGGAGGTGAGCCCGGTTCTCCCGGACCGGATCGTCATTATCATCCAGGTGCCGGCCGAATTCAGATTCAAAATAGTCATTCGTGTCATCATATCCGGTATACCCGTCATCAAATTCCCGCAAATAATCCTGGTCGCTTACAATGTCCAGATCCAGCTGGGCATCCATACCATAGGGCATCTCCTGGTCGACTTTCATGCGGAACCAGTAGCGGTCGGAATTGGGCCGCAGATACCGGTCATCGCCATAGCCCCACTCAGCCCCCGCGGCCTCGTCATCATCCACCCTCCGGTCCTCCATCCCGTCAAACATCAGGGCGCCTTGCGATTCAGGGCTCACCCGGTATCGAAATTCCGCGCCCAGTTTTTCGCCCCGGTTCTGGATGTGGTGATAGTAGAATGTGGCATCTAAGCTCCTGTGGATCGCCCAGTAATAGGGCTGGATAAATTCAATGCCGTTTCGGTCTGAATACCCGGCTGCCGGGGCCAGAAAACCGGATTGCCGGTTTCGTTTAACCGGAAAGGCAAAATAGGGGAGGTAGGCGACCGGGAGTTTTTTTGCCCAGAGCGCAGCATGGCGCACCGAGCCGTAGCCGCCGATATCCACTGCCAGATCCCGGCCGGTCACCTGCCAGTCCGGAACTTCCTGGTTGCAGCTGGTCAAACTACCGCGATTGATGGCATAATGATCCTTGCCGGTTTTTTGAATTTTATCGCCCCGGATGTAGAAGTTCTTTTTTTCTATAAAAATCAATCCGTCATAGATCGTGCCGGTCTGGGAATTCAGGTTGAGGGCCATGCGGGTGCCGGTTAAGCGGTCGCCCCGGGTG
>DATGCF010000281.1:0-3147 GCA_035312245.1 Desulfosalsimonadaceae bacterium | reverse complement strand
TGAATTGAACCCCTTTAGCTTGGGTTAAAATGCTCGATTAGAGGCTAATTTTTCATTTCATGCCGCCCGGGCCAGTGTCAATACATTTACACAGGCGGCGCCGCCGGATTTCAGGATGCGGGCGCATTCGTTAACCGTCGCGCCGGTGGTGCACACGTCATCAATTAATAGCAGGTTTTTCCCTTGAATCGGGCTTTTTTTGACCAGTGAAAACGCGCGCCGAATATTTTCTTTTCGCGCCTGCCGGCTTAATCCGGTTTGGGTGGGGGTTTTTCTAATGCGCCGCAGAATTTTGCCGTCAAGGGCGATATCCCGCGGGTAATGGCCATGTTGACGGAAAAATTCGGGCCATTGCGCCAAAATCAGGGAGGACTGGTTAAACCCCCGATCTTTTAATTTGGCGGGGTGCAGGGGGACCGGCACAATTATATCCGGTATGCCGATTTCCGGATAACTATTCATGGCGTGAAACAGCAGCCGGCCAAAGGGACGGGCCAGTTGGGTTTTTTGATTGTATTTGAGGGCATGGACGGCGGTCATCAGAGCGCCGTCATACTGGCCCGCGGCCCGGATATGATCGAAATAGATGTTCTCGCACAGGCACTCACCGCAGATGTGGTCTTTACCCGTCCGGCTTTTAAACATTTCGCCGCATATGGTGCACTTGGGCGATTCAACGGGGTAAAACGCCGGGCGGCAGTCGGGGCATAAAAAGGCGGCCATAATAGCATCAAAAACATCGGTTGACACGGGCAAATTAAGAGCTGACGGTGGCGCTACACTGTTTTCCGGATGAAAAAACCGCCCGCAGGCCAGGCACTTGTTTGGAAACAGCGACTCCCTGAAGGCGGTTAACATCCGGGTCAGGGGCTTATTCCGGGATACTGATTTTGCAGTCCGCAATCGCATCGCCAAACGCGGAGCAGGCCATTTCCGCGGCATCGTCGATCTGCCGGGCCAGATCGTATGTCACTTTTCTGGAACGGACGGTTTCCTGCAGGTTCTGCCGGATGAGTGCGGCCGCTTTTTTCCATCCCATGTGGTCAAGCATCATGGCCCCGGAAAGGATGAGGGAACTGGGGTTGACCTTATCAAGGCCCGCATATTTAGGCGCGGTGCCATGGGTGGCTTCAAATACCGCGCATCCGTCTCCGATATTCGCCCCGGGCGCCATGCCAAGACCGCCAACCTGGGCGGCAAGGGCGTCGGAGATATAGTCGCCGTTTAGGTTGGGTGTGGCGATAACGCCGAACTCTTCCGGCCGGAGCAGCACCTGCTGAAAGAGCATGTCGGCAATCCGGTCTTTGATGATGACTTTATCCGACACCGGCCGGCCCTCATAGTCGCTGTAAAATTCCGCCTCGGTGATGGTTTGGTCTGCAAAGCGTTCAGCCGCCACCTCATAGCCCCAGGTGCAGAAGGCGCCTTCCGTATACTTCATGATGTTTCCCTTGTGCATCAGGGTGACCGACGGGTAGCCTTCTTCAATGGCATATTCGATGGCTTTGGCCACTAAGCGCTTGGTGTTTTTCTCACTGATCGGCTTGATCCCGATACCCGGGTTTTCCGGCAGTTTCGCGCCCATCTTGTCGGATAAAAAGGCCGCCACCGCCCGGGCGTCATCGCTTCCGGCCGGCCATTCAATGCCGGCGTAGAGATCCTCGGTATTTTCCCGGAAAACCACCATATTGATTCTTTCCGGATGTTTCATGGGGCTGGGCACGGAGTCGATATATTTGACCGGGCGCACACAGGCATAAAGATCCAGTTCCTGTCTGATGGAGACGTTAAGACTCCGGATGCCTTTTCCCACCGGCGTGGTAAGCGGTCCCTTAATGGCCACCACATGCTCGCGGATGGTATCCAGCGCCGTTTTAGAAAGGTACTCACCGGTTTGCTGAAAACCTTTTTCGCCAACGGGCAGTTCTTTCCAGGTAATCTGTTTTTCGCCGTTATACGCCGTCTTTACCGCCCCTTCGATGACGATCCGGGTGGCCCGCCAGATGTCCGGGCCGGTGCCATCGCCCTCGATAAAGGGAATGATCACATGATTGGGCACCTTCAGGGAGCCGTCGGGTTGTTTTTCAATTTTCGCCGCCTGTTCCATATAAAATTATATCCTTTCATTTTTAGCGCTTAGGTATTAGGTGTCAGGTATTAGTATTACATCAGGCCCTAATAAGGGTTAGCAATGACCCCCCAACTCCAAATACCTAATACCCAACACCCAATACCTAAAAATTCTGCTGCCGAAAAGCCTCATAAAGGACCACGCCGCCGGCCACCGAGGCGTTTAATGAGTTTAACGCCCCGCTCATGGGAATATGCGCAAGAAAATCACATTCGCGGCTGACCAGCGGCCGAATACCGGTTTCCTCGCCGCCGATGACGATTCCCACGATGCCGGTGAAATCGGTATCGTAAATTGATTGATAGCCTGATGCATCCAACCCGATAATCCATCCACCGATTTTTTTCAAGTCTTTCATCGCTCCTACCAGGTTCACCACTTGAGATAACCGAATATGCTCGAGCGCACCGGCCGAGGTTTTAGAGACCACCGGCGTGGGCCCGGCGGATCGGTCCCTGGGAATTACCACTCCTTTTGCGCCCACGCACAGGGCGGTGCGAATCAGGGCGCCCAGATTCTGCGGATCCACAATGCTGTCAAGCAGGAGGAAAATCGCCGGATCAGACGGCGCCATCACCATTTCGGCCCAGTCGGTGGCGGGAAAAAGAGAGGTGCGTGCAGCAATCCCCTGGTGCGCGTCCGTGCCGGTCAACCCCTCCAGTTCTTCCCGGGATAATTGGTGGATCGGAAGTTTGAGGGATTTGCTGTGCCGGGTAATTTCCTGAATACGCGGGCCGGGTTTATCCTTGATGACATAGATTTCCTCGAATCGGCGGCGGTTTGCGGCCATTGCCTCGGCGACCGGGTGGATGCCGTATAAGATGTCATGGGCGCGGGGGGTCAAAACAGATTTTCCTTCTAAGTAACTTCACGGGTTTTAGGTATTGGGTATTAGGTATTAGGTCAATGAAATCGAACCTTTATGCTTATACGTAGTTCACGGTGCACAGTTCACAGTTCACGGTTCACGGTTCAACGGTTATACAAACTCAGTGCCTTAGTGCCTCAGTGCCTTT
>DATGCF010000280.1:0-4659 GCA_035312245.1 Desulfosalsimonadaceae bacterium | reverse complement strand
GCATGCGGTACGATACCGCCCACGTATCCGCTGTTCGGCTCAATTTTGAAGCGCTCGTCAGCCAGAAATTCTTTAATGAGCTTTTCGCATTCCGCCGCCTTGCCCGGATACCAGCTGCCGGCAAAGACTGGCTTGCGAGTATCCATAGCGTCCTCCTTTTTGAGTGTTCAGGTTTCAGTTTTCAGGCGCCATCGGAAACCTGAAACATCTAACATTATTGTTTCCCTCCAAGGCCCAAAACCTAATACCCACACCTAATAACTAAAACCCGACTCATTTAAATTTCCTGATCGCTTTTTCAAATCCCGGCATGGCATCTGCGATGGTTTGATCATCCACGCAGAAGGCCAGCCGGATGTGGCCGGGCCCGCCGAAGCCGCTGCCCGGCACCGCCAGGATCAGTTCATCCTGAAGGGCTTGCACGAATTTGACATCGTCCGCAATCGGCGAACGGGGGAACAGGTAGAACGTCCCCGGCGGTTTGACAAAATCATACCCGCAGTCTCTGAGCCCGTTGCAGAGCAGTTCCCGTTTTCTGGCATAATGGGAGATGTCCACGCTTTCACTTTGAAGCTCAGCCACCAGGCGCTGCATCAGCGCCGGGGCATTCACAAATCCCAGGATCCGATTGGCAAGTGCCATGCCGCTGATCAGATCCGTTTTATATTGAGCCTCCGGATTGATGGCGATAAATCCGATGCGCTCACCGGGAATGGATAGATCCTTGGAATAGGAAGTGGCCACCAGGCTGTTCGGGTAGGCGGCAAAAATACTCGGCACCCGGGTGCCGTCAAAGACGATTTTTCGATATGGCTCATCGGATAACAGGTAAATGGTCCGGTCCAGCTCCCGGCTTTTTCGGGAAAGGATCTCGCCCAATCGGTCAATACTTTCTTTTGAATAGACCTGGCCCGTGGGGTTGTTGGGCGAATTGATGAGCACGGCTTTGGTTTTATTCGTGATCGCCTTTTCAATGGCATCCAGATCAAGGGTAAAATCCGGATGAGTCTGAACGGTTTTCAGGGTGCCCCCGTGGTTGTCCGCATAGAATCCGTATTCCACAAAATAGGGGGCCGGGGTGATCACCTCGTCACCCGGGTCCAGTATGGTCTTTAAGATGACATTCAGGCCGCCGGCCGCCCCGCAGGTCATCAGAACTTCATTTTCCGTGATGTCGGCGTTGTGCTCTTTTTTCAGGTATTGGGCCACGGATTGTCTGACAAATGGATAGCCGGGATTCGGCATATAGGCATGCGCACCGATCTGTTCCGAGTCGGCAATCGCCTTTAATTTTTCCTTAAATGTTTCCGGCGGCTGCATATAGGGGTTGCCCAGGCTGAAGTCAAACACATTTTCCGCCCCGTGAATGGCTTTCAGCCGGGCGCCCTCTTCAAACATTTTTCGTATCCACGACGATTTTTCAAGAAATGTCGCAATGTGCGTGGCAATCGTCATAAGCGTCTCCGCTGCGGTTTAAGCTGGTTCGACGGATTTAACTTCCGGGACTTCCTGTTTGAGTATCCGTTCGATGCCGTTTTTAAGCGTCATCTGGGACATCGGGCAGCCCGCACAGGCGCCCTGCAGCCGCACTTTGACCACGCCGTCTGCGACATCCACCAATTCCACATCACCGCCGTCCGCCTGCAAAGACGGCCGGATTCTATCCAGTACTTCTTGAATTTGTTCCTTCATAAGTCGCCTCCTGAAAATTAAGCGTTATGGCACAAGCCATGTTATGAATAGAAAATAATAAGTCTTAAGCAATTATGCTATGATGAAATTCGATTCAATTGCAAATCTTTTTGACGGCTTCGCAAAAAGTCCAATATCTATGTTGCGCTGCATTCCTCGGAATTTCACGTACGAGTCAGTACGCTGCATTCCTCGGGATTTGCGCGCCGCGATCTTGAACTTTTTTCTTTGCCGTCAGAGAATCGACCTTTTACGAGTCCATCATTTTTGGCGGTTTTAAAAATCGGCCCCCTGTTTCCGGTAAAAATCGGCGGCAAATTTTTCAAACCGGTCCTCAAAAATGGCTGACCGGATGCGTTCCATCAGGTTGAGATAGTAATAGAGGTTATGGATGGTGTTTAAGCGGTAGACCAGAATCTCGCGCGAGCGGTAGAGGTGATGGAGGTAGGCGCGGGAAAAATTTTGGCAGGTATAGCAGCCGCAGGTATCGGCGATGGGATGCGGGTCGCTCCGAAACCGGGCGTTTGAGATATTGATCGGGCCGTGATCGGTAAAGAGCTGCCCGTTTCGGGCGTTCCGGGTGGGCATGACGCAGTCGAACATATCCGCCCCCATTGCGACCAGCCGGACGAGATCCATGGGGGTGCCCACGCCCATGACGTAGCGGGGCTTATCTAAAGGAAGCAGCGGCAGCGTCATATCCGCCATCTCCATCATCAGGGGCTTGGGTTCCCCAACGCTTAATCCGCCCACGGCATAGCCGGGAAAGTCCATTTGGATAAGCGCTTCCGCCGATTTTTGCCGAAGCGCCGGGTACATGCCCCCCTGGACAATGCCGAAAAGTGCATTGTCTGAGTGGCCTTCCCTCCAGGCGGCCTTGCACCGGTGCGCCCATCGGGTGGTGAGGTCCAGGGCGTCTTTGGCTTCGATTTCGGTGGCCGGATAGGAGAGGCACTGATCCAGGCACATGATAATATCCGCGCCCAGCCGGGTTTGGATGGCCACTGCATCCTCCGGGGTTATCAGGTGGGCGGCGCCGTCGATGTGGGACTGAAAGGAAAACCCGGTTTCCGTGACTTTGGAGATCTTGGCCAGAGAAAATATCTGGAAACCGCCGCTGTCTGTCAGGATCGGGCCGTGCCAGTTCATAAACCGGTGAAGCCCGTCAAATTCGTCGATCACCGCACAGCCGGGCCGGAGATAGAGGTGATAGGTGTTTCCGAGGATGATTTGGGCCCCGCAGTCCAGTAAATCCTGGGGCGAAACCGCCTTGACGCTGCCTGCGGTACCGACCGGCATGAAAATCGGGGTTTCAACCGTTCCGCGGCGGGTGTTCATACGGCCCGTTCGGGCCCGGGTCTGGCTGGATTCGGCGGTGATTGTAAAATCAAGCATCAGTCTTCTTAAACGTCGTTGTCATCGATCAGCATGGCATCCCCGTAGCTGTAAAATCGGTAGCCGTGCCGCACGGCCGCCTGGTAGGCGGCCAGTATGTTCTGCCTGCCGGCAAATGCGGAGACCAGCATCAGCAGGGTGGAGCGGGGGAGATGAAAGTTGGTGATCATAGCATCTACGGTTTTAAACCGGTAGCCTGGATAAATGAACAGATCACAATTGCCGGTGTGGGGTTGGATCCGGCCGTCATCATCCGCCCCATATTCCAGGGTCCGCACCGATGTGGTGCCCACGGCCACGATCCGACGGCCCTCGGCTTTGGCCCGGTTGACTGAAGCGGCGGTATCTTCGGGAATATGATAGGTTTCGGAATGCATCTGGTGGTTCCGGATGTCCTGGGCCCGGACCGGCATGAAGGTGCCGTAGCTCACGTGGAGCGTAATGGGCATAATTTGAATGCCGTTTTGACGAAGCGTATCAAGCAGGGCTCCGGTAAAATGGAATCCGGCCGTGGGTGCGGCCACTGCGCCCTTTCGTTCGGCATAAATGGTCTGGTAGGTCTGACGGTCGGCATCTGTGCCAGGCCGCCGGATATAAGGCGGCAGCGGCACTTCCCCCTGGCGCTCAAGGATGTCTTCAAATGCTGTTGCGGCTGTGAATTCAACCAGGAACTTGCTGTTCTTGAAGTCTTTGACCACGGCGGACAGCTCCGGGCCGAATTCGAGTCTTGTCCCGGGTCTGGGCGCTTTTGAGGCCCGGATCAGGCATTCGCAGGCAAAGCGGCCCTCTTCAGCCCGGGCGGCGGCCTCCGGATAGTTGACGATCAGAATTTCGACTTTGCCGCCGGTGGCTTTTTGCCCGTAAAGCCTCGCCGGAATGACCTTGGTGTCATTGACCACCAGCAGGTCAGACGACGACAGCAGGGCGGCAATTTCATCAAACCGGTGATGGGACACCGCGCCGGTATTCCGGTTCAGATGCAAAAGCCGCGACTGATCCCGCTTTTCCGCCGGCGTCTGGGCGATCAGGTCTTCCGGGAGTTCATAGTCGTAGTGATCGATTGAGTGCATAGAATTTAAGCATTCCCGATATAGACCAGCAAAAGCCCCAAAACCATCAGAACGAATCCGAACTTGCGCAGGGTGGCCTCCGGCAGTTCAAGCACCTTTTCCATCATTGCCTTCATGTTTTCCGGGAAACCGAAATACGGCAGCCCTTCAATGATCATGACCATGCCGATGACACAAAGGAAAAATTTCATAATACAACAAGCCTTTTTGGTATTTTGTAAATCGTTAAAGATATATGCAAAAATCCGGAAATGTCAAAATGAAATGCAGCTGAAGCACGGCTAATTTGTTCTAACCGCAAAGTCCATACCCCCGGTCCTGTTAAAGCTAAGGTTGGGATTCGTTTTCTTCGCTATCGGGATCGCTATCGGGATCGAAATCGATGCGGTAGACTTCCTGATCCTCTCGAACTTGGTATCCTCTTCCGCCGAGACGGCTGAGCATCGCGGCCATACGGTCGAGTTCATCCTTGCGGTTCCGGCTTTCCATCTTGTCCAGCGCC
>DATGCF010000279.1:0-3958 GCA_035312245.1 Desulfosalsimonadaceae bacterium | reverse complement strand
ACCCCCTTGGGATAGCCGGTGGTGCCCGAGGTGTACTGCATCATAATGACATCCTCTGGCTCCAGGCTTTTGGATCTTTCGGCCAGCTCGGCATCCGATATTTTTTGGCCCAGCGCCAGCATGTCATTCCAGTTATACATGCCCGGGATTTTTTCTTCACCCAGGTGAACCACATTTTTGAGATATGGCGTTTTTTCCGCGTTCAGTTCGCCCGGCGCGCAGTCATTTATTTCCGGGCAGACCTGACGTACGATTTTGATATATTCATCTTTCTCCCGCACCCCGTCGACGAGGATCAGGGTATTGGCATCGGACTGATGCAGCAGGTATTCGAGTTCAAATGCCTTGAAATTCGTGTTTACCGTTACCATCACAGCCCCCATCTTGGCGCTGCCGAATTGCGTGTAGATCCATTCCGGTACATTATTGGCCCACATGGCGATATGGTCGTGTCGCTTTAAGCCAAGCGCCATCAGACCCTTGGCGACCTGATTGCAGGTTTCCTGAAATTCTTTGAACGTCTGCTGAAAGCCGTATTCGTAATATGCCAGGGCAATATTTTCACCCAGTTCCCGGGCATTGTAGTCGACGACATCGCCGATACGGGTTTGTGTTGTGTCAAATTGCCGGGTCATTGAAATCTCCTTTTGGTACTTTAAATTTTGTTATTTTCAATATGAAGAAAACATTTTACGCGACTGTAAACAAAGTTTTTTTAAATTTAAAGAAAAAAATTTATCCAAATAATGTACATATTAAATTATTGATAATATTCTATATTTTTACTTGACACGAACCTGATTGAGCAAATCTCGGTAACTGCAAAGAACCGTCAGCCCGAAGCGTCTGTCGCAGTTGACTAGAGCGGATTGTGCGTTATTGTAAGATGAGGAAAAACGGAAACCTTTGGAAGTTAATTGGTTTCCAGAAAAAACGACCGTTTAATTTGGAGAATGTTGATATGAATAAAAAAATTGATTTTGTGATCAACGCGATCGGCGATACGCACCGGGATAATATATCCGTCGATTCACGGCATTACATGGAAGTCAATATCGGCAAGGCCGCTGAAAAGCTGGGGTTTGCCGACCTGGTGGACAAATACCGTGGCGCTTATGCCATCGTGCCATTGAAGCGCCCGGTGCCGGGGATGAAGGTCCGCATCGACGGGCGGACATTCGTGAACTATAAGCAGTATGATTCAGGGGTTGCGGTGCCGGGGTATGTGGCCCGCGACGGGGAGTTGCCGCACAAGGTGTATGCGCCCAATCATAGCATGATACTGAATGCCTGAATTGATGGCTTTTCAGAAATGTGGTTTATGCTGGCGCGGCGGTATTTGTGCAGAAGTTAACTTTGAATTCGTACGCGTACGCGTACTCGTGCTCGTAATCGGCCTTTGAATTTCCCGAGTACGATTACGAGTACGAGAACCGTCCCGCTCGCGCGGGACTGAGTACGGTCAGTTCCTTACAAGAAAGCATCTAAATTCGGCCGGTCCATCATATCCCCTAAAAACTCGTCCATTAGAAAATCATCCACATTAAATAAAAGGTCCGCGTAGGCGTCAAAATAGAGTACCTGTTTTAACAGCAGGGTGAATTCACGCGGAAAGCGGATACCGTGAACTTCCGCGATCCGGACGATTTCAAGCAGGAAGGGGTCCGCTTCCGCGGGATTTCCGGCAAAAACGAAAGGGTCAGCCCGGCCGGATGCCATATCCGCCGAGTACAGGGCCTCCAGATCGTCGGCCAACTGATCGGTGTTTACGCTCTGGCGGGTCATGCCGATGGTGAGCATGGCCTCGGCCATGGATTTAAAATCCTCCACCATCATGGCCAGTATCAAGGAGTTGACCGCTTTCTTGGTTTTATCCGAAATCCGGCCGACGATGCCAAAGTCAATAAACCCGACCCGGCCGTCGCTTAAAATCAAGAGGTTGCCGGCATGCAGGTCGGCGTGGAAAATTTCACACTCTGAGATGCTCTGCAGCCAGGTGTTAAAAGCGGATGAAAGGATTTTTTGCGGTTTATCCGTCGATTGAAGAAAGGTCTCCCGGTCGGTCATCTGGATGCCGTGGAGACGCTCCATGGTAAGTACCTGTTTGGATGAGGCCTGATGGTAGACCCGGGGCACGACCACCATGCGATGCCCGCCGGCGTTCAGGAAGTCTTTAAATATCTCAATATTTTCGCCTTCTTTAATAAAATCGCACTCCTCCAGCACGGTTTGGCGGATCTCTGAGAGAATGCCGGCCAGCGATGCATGCCGGAGCCGGGGAACCAAGCGTTCAAGGATACAGGCCGCATAATAAAGGAAGTTAAGATCAGTGACCAGAATATCCTGAACCCCGGGTCTTTGTATTTTGATGACCACTTCTTCGCCGGTCCTCAGGCGGGCCGCATAGACCTGGGCAATGGAGGCGGATGCCAGCGGTTCCGGGTCAATACGGGTAAAAATCGCCGGGATATAGTCCGGGCCGAATGCGTTGGCCAGGATTTTTTCCATGGCTGAAAAAGACACCGGATCGGTATGGTCCAGGCATTTTTGAAATTCCCGGACATAGGGTTCCGGGAATAACGAGGGGGAGCTGGCGATGAGTTGGCCCAGTTTGATGTAGGTGGCACCCATGCGCTCAAAGGCCTGGCGGGCAAGCTCAGGGGGTGACAGCCGGGGGCCCATGATCCAGTCAAAACCGGTGCGCCCCAGCACGAAGGCCGTCTGCGTGATCCGTTTGGCGCCGTTTATGCCAAGGGTCACGGTCGGCGTCAGCTTTTGGTAAATTTGTTTCATGCGGCGCAAACTATTTCAGGGGAAGGTCTTCGAGCAGATTTTTTAAGCCGTAGCGGGCCAATTCCCTGGCCTTAAGCCACGTACCGCCGCGTTTGAACCAATCCGGGGCTTTAAGCAGGTTCTCGCTAAGCGACTGCTGGGTTTCGTTGAAACGGTCCTGCCAGACGGATTTGCCGTTCTGGGTGTCTACAAGGTAGAGGGAAAAGGCAACAGATGCGGGTTTGGCAACGCCCAGTGATGAACCGACCCGCTCCCGGAAGCGCCAGACGTTTCCTACCAGCACATAATCGACCCCCAGCTCTTTGCCCAGTTTTTGGGCCATCTTAAGCGGGGTGGTACCCGGATGGTCGAAAAGGAGCGCTTCATAGGTACGCCGGACCGTTTTGAGCGGCAGCGCGCGCTCGTCCAGCTTTTCCAAAAGCATTCCCTGAAGCATTTGGGTCATGACCTGATGGGCATCCGATGCCAGGGCATCATCCTCATAGCAGAAACGCTCGAACGGACAGCTCAGGGTATTGGCGAGGTTTTGGGGGTCGCGGCCCTTGATAAATGGCATGAGGGCGATAAGACTTTTTTCGTCTGTTTTTTGAACCGGTACTTCCCGGGCACAGGCGCTGATCAATAAGCCGGCACATACAAGCAGCAGCAGAAGAGCCCGCCAACCGGTTAATCGATTAAATGTACGGCGAAAATTCATCCGGATCATCCTTGTTGATGGATTATCAAAGTTTATTTTATTTTATTTCACTGCAGGTTCGACATGTCCTTAAAGCGCAGGGGATAACAGGCGCGGAAACAGGTGCCTTTTTTCGAACTCGTGGTATAGGATATGCGGCCCCCTAGATAATGCTCGGTTAAAAGCTTCATGCTGTAAGTGCCAAGTCCCCGTCCTTCTGCCTTGGTGGAAAATGCGCGCTGGAAAAGCTGAAACTGGACCTTTCGGGGAATAAGCCCGGGATTATGCACTTTGAACACGATGCCCGCGTCCTGTTTTTCACAGGCAAGGGTTACCGTTTCACCTGGCTGACAGGCCTCCAGGGCGTTTTTCGTCATGTTGCCGAGGACCCGGAAAATGAGCGTGCGATCGGTTTCAAATTCAATATCCGCGGATTCTTCCGCAATAATGAGGTTGCGGTCCCTGGCGATTTCAAAATGTTCATAGTAT
>DATGCF010000278.1:0-7815 GCA_035312245.1 Desulfosalsimonadaceae bacterium | reverse complement strand
TGCTTGGCGCAAACAATCTGATCGCAGACGGCATCGGCCCGGCCCTTTATATCAATGCCTGTTTGTTTGACCTGAGCCATCGCCTCACGGGCGATCTGCAGCCGGTCGTAATCATCGACAATGGAGAATTCCCCGGCAATCCCGGTTTCCTTTAAAAATCGATGGCAGAAGGCATGAAACGTAGCGGCCAGGGGGTTTTCCGTATTTTTTCCGAGAAATGCGGCAAGCCGTTCGGTCATTTCAGCGGCCGCTTTGTTGGTAAAAGTGACGGCCAGAATTTGATCCGGCCGGGCGGCCTGGGTTTGAATCAAATGGGCGATCCGGCAGGTTAATGTGCGGGTTTTGCCGGTGCCGGGGCCGGCTACAATCATCAGCGGTCCCGTGCCGTGCCTGACCGCCTGCAACTGTTCGGGGTTCAGGCCGGCCAGAATACCGTCATCCGGCCGGATGCCGGCGCTTTCCGAAGTGGATGGGGGCTTTGATGCCGCAGCGGTTTGTTCATTTTTTTCTGTTTTTTTTTTGCCTGGCGTCCGGTTGGCATTTGTTTTTTGGGGCGCTTTTCCGGGCATTTGAAAAAGTGCCTGCTGGCCGATGAGCCGGTCGCGCTCCTCCGGGGTAAAGGCTTTGATTTCCCCGTACTGGCCGTCAAATCCGGGAAAAATATGCACCTCGCCGGTCCGCATCCGACGTATTGCCTCGGTTAACAGCGGAATGCCGGCTTCGTCGACCGCATCCACCGGCAGGGTATGCAGCACCGCGAGTTCCGGGCCCAGGGCCTCCAGAACAGCTTGATAATACGAGAGCACCTTTTTGCTTTTCGGTCCTACGCCCACGATTTCAGACAAGATTTCCGCCAGCGGGATCACGCTATAATAGGGATGCGTTTTTTCGGGCTTTTCGCCCTCCGGCCGCGTGGCCAGGGCCTCCACCCGGTGGAGCACCCCCAGGGTCAGCGGGTGGCCGCATACCGGGCAGATGCCGTTTAATGCAATCGCCTCCTTGGGATGGAGGTTGATGTGGCATTTGCGGTGGCCGTCCTGATGATATTTGCCCTCCTGGGGGAAAAATTCGATGGTGCCGCCGAAAGCTTTCGGATCCCCGGTTTCCAGGGCCGCTTTGATCGCCGGATAGCTAAGCTCCGTGTTGAATAGATTGGCCTCCCGGCCGAGGTTGGCCGGTGAATGCGCATCTGAATTGGAAACCAGGGTCAGGCTGTCAATGTTTCCCACCCGCCAGTTCATGGGCGGATCTGATGACAATCCGGTTTCAACTGCGCGTATGTGGGGCGTTAAATCCTCAAAGCATTCTTCAACCGTATCAAACCCGGATTTGGAGCCGAACATGGAAAACCACGGCGTCCATATATGGGCGGGGATGAAGAAGCCCTCATCCGAAGTTTCCAGAAGGATTTCAAGCAGATCCCGGCTGTCGAGTCCCAGAATAGGCCGGCCGTCTGAGCGGATATTGCCGATTTGTTCCAGCCGGCGGTTAAACCGGGCGGCTTCGGTCAGATCAGGGAGGAAGATGAGGTTGTGGGTTTTCCGGGTCACCCCGTTTTTTTTATAGATGTTGCTGATCTCGCAGGACAGCATGAACCGGACGGGAAACCGGTCTTTGACCATCACCTCATTTTCGCATGCCGTTTCCAGGTCCTCGCGCAGTTTGAAAAGGCCGGGTTCCGCCGGAACAAGCCGGTCCTGGATTTCTTCAAACCATGCCGGATGTGTAAAATCCCCGGTGCCCACCACGGTGATCCCCTTTTGCCGGGCGGCAATATAGAGGTTTTCAAAATTTAAGTTTTTGGCGGTGGCCCGGGAAAACCGGGAATGGATATGGAGATCGGCGATGAAATACATGGTGAAGTATCCTGATTTTCATTTAATTTCAAATAGCTGAATGGATATCAGGCTTCCTTCATATCAATTCCAAAGGATTTTTTACAGGAAAAAATACTTGCCTGGACAGCGGCTCGCGGTTTAAGAGAGGGGGATATTTTATTCAATTTCGAAAAACTTGGTTCTTTGGGCTATCTCAAAGATAAAAATGGGTGTGCCTTGGCATCTTGTATGTAAAATTTCAAATCCCAAGCACCAAATCTCAAAAAATTTACTTTGAAGGTTTATCTTTATGGGTTTATTATCTGCCACCATGTCTCTTGCCCGCTACCGGGTCGAGGGCCGTATTCCGGACCCGTTTCTTGAAACGGTGCGGGAGCGGCTGAAAAACCATGCCATCCGCGAGATTGATAATGATCCGGCCGAGAAAAGCATCGGCTGGACCTGCTTTGAAAATCCGTTTCAGCCGGATTTTGAAAATGTCAATCTGGTGTTCGGCACGCATCTGGTCTTTTCCCTGCGCATCGATAAAAAACAGATTCCCGCCAAGGTGCTCAAAAAACACCTGGATATGGCGGTGATCAAGCGGCTTAAGCAGACCGAGCGAAACAGTCTGACCAAAAATGAAAAACAGGAGCTCCGCGAAGAGGTCGCCCGGCGCCTCTATGTAAGAATCCCGGCCACCCCCAATGTCTATGAGGTGGTCTGGAACTATGAGGGCCAGGCCCTATGGTTTTTCTCCACCCAGAAGGCGGCCAACGAGGAGCTGGAATCGATATTTGCCAAAACCTTTAAGCTCTCCATTATCCGGATGTTTCCGTTTACCGAGGCGGATATGATATGTGGTTTGACGGATGAGCAGAAGGATCTGCTCTATAAGGCGGCACCGACGGTTTTCCAGGGAGGTGCAAATGCTTGATGTGGCCGTGGCATACAACCGGTATAAGTACCTGGGCAATGAGTTTCTGACCTGGCTTTGGTTTATGATGGAAACCGACCGGTCCGGGCTGGCTTTCCCGGAGGCGGAAAGCACAGAGCTTGAGATCGGCAACCGGATTGTGCTTGAGAACAACCGGCAGAACCGGGATGAAACTATTACCATTAAGGGCGACGGCGCCGGTCTGGAGGAAGGGGTGCTCGCCCTTAAAAAGGGCGCGCTGGTCACCGAGGTGAGCCTGATTATGAAGGCGCCCGAAGCGGAGTGGCGGTTTCAGATCAAAGGCGAAAGTCTCAATATCACCGGGTTAAAGCCGCCGGAGAAGAATCCGGCCGAGAAAAGCGAGGATATCGAGGAACGGGTGCTTGAGCAGATTGCGCATGTGGAGCGGGCAGCGGATCTCGTGCATCAGTTGTATCAGCAGTTTATTCAGCAGCGGCTTTCAGAGGACTGGGCGGAAACGACTGTGCCGGCCATCACGCGATGGATGAACCAGGCGGCGGCGTCATGAAGAAAAGGTGTAAGGTACAAGGTGTAGGGTGTAGGGTTTAAGGTTCAAAAACTTAGTGCCTTAGTACCTTAACCTTAGTGCCTCAGTACCTTCAGATAAGTGTATAAAGTTTTTTACGAAGCCGTCATAATTCCTGGATCAGGTGGGAGATAAGAATCCGGCAGCCGATCAAAATGAGGATCGCGCCGCCCACGAGTTCCATGCGTGAGCCAAGCTTGCGGCCGAAAAATTTGCCGGTCTGGATGCCGATAACAGAGAGCCCGGCAGTGATGACGCCGATAATGACGCACGGGTACCAGATGTTGACCTCCAGCATGGCAAGGCTTAAGCCCACGGCCAGGGCGTCAATGCTGGTGGCTATGGAGAGGATCACGAGGCTGGCGCCCCGGGATGGATCCTCTTTAAATGAGTCGGTTTGCGTGTCAAATGAACCCTTGATCATCCGGATGCCAACGAACAGGAGCAGGGCAAAGGCCACCCAGTGATCTATGGCGGAAATCAGGGCGGCGATGTGGACGCCGGCATACCAGCCGACAACCGGCATCAAGGCCTGAAACAGCCCGAAGTGAAAGGACAGACGGAATATGCCGCGTTTGCCGCCGAGTTTGCCGGATGTGCCGGCGGCAATGGAGACGGCAAAGGCATCCATGGCAAGGCCCACGGCGATCAGAATGATTTCAATAAGACCCATTATGGCTTTTTACGACATTGATCGGGCGAATTCAATCGCAAAAAAATTATGATTTAAAGGAGGAGAACAATGAAGGAAGTTGTCATCGTATCCGCCTGCCGGACGGCCATCGGGGCTTTCGGGGGCACCCTGAAGGATATGAACGGGGCGCATCTCGGCAGCATCGCCATGAAAGAGGCGATTGACCGGGCGGGCATTGAACCGGGCATCCTTGATGATGTCCGATTCGGCTGCTGTATGGAGCCGGTTGATACCCTGAATGTGACACGGGTTGCAGCGCTCCTGGCCGGTATTCCGGAGTCGGTGCCGGCAGTGACCATCAATCGGGTCTGCATCTCCGGCATGGAGTCCGTGCTTTCCGGAATGGCGATGATCCAGGCAGGCATGTCGGACGTGATTCTGGCCGGCGGCGTGGAGCATATGTCCGGTGCGCCGTATGTTCTGCCCAATGCCCGCTGGGGCTGCCGGCTGCAGGATGATGTGATGGTGGACGCCCTGATCCGCGGGCTGCATTGTGGTTCTCACGTGATTCCGCATCCGGAGGACGGGCCGGTGGACGAGACCCAGCCGCCGCTTTCCTATTTTGTGGGAAAACCCTATATCATGGGCCACACAGCCGAATTTATCGCGCAGAAACATGATATCTCAAGGGAGGAAATGGATGAGGTGGCCCTGCGAAGCCACAACAATGCTGAGCGGGCCAACAAGGAAGGCGATTTTGCCGATGAGGTGGTGCCGGTGTCCGTGCCCCGGAAGAAAAAGGACCCGCTTGTCTTTGACAAGGATGAGCATTTCCGGCCGGGTCTGACCATGGAGGACCTGCAGAAACTGCCGCCCGCATTTGTGCCCAAGACCGGCAAGGTGACAGCCGGCAATTCCAGCGGGATCAATGACGGGGCGGCCGCCATGGTCATCATGTCCGCGGATAAGGCCAAGGAACTGGGCCTTCAGCCCCTGGCACGGATCAAGGCCACCGGCAAGGGCGCCTGCCATCCCTCGGTGATGGGGCTATCCCCGGTGCCGGCGGTAAAGGATCTGCTGGCCAAAAGCGAGTATAAACTGGACGATTTTGAGCTGATCGAACTCAATGAGGCGTTTGCCGCCCAGTACCTGGGGTGCGAAAAAGAGCTGGGGCTAAACCGCGAGGTCGTCAACGTGAACGGCTCCGGCATCGGCCTGGGCCATCCGGTGGGCTGCACGGGTGCCCGGATCATGGTGTCCTTGATGTATGCCATGAAGAACCGGGGCAAATCTTTGGGCATGGCCACGCTGTGCGGCGGGGGCGGTGTGTCCATGGCGACGGTTCTGGAAACGGTCTAGTTAACTTTAACCGTGACGGCTGGCGCTGTCATTTCGAGTGCCAGCGAGAAATCTTTTTTTAAGATTCCTCGTCGCTGGCGCTCCTCGGAATGACAGTAGGCAAGGCTGTGGTCGCACATTGAAATGAAAGACCGGATGACAATAATTAAGATTTGCCGCCGCAGGCCCTATAGCCTTGCGGCGGCAGTTTTTTAGCAAGGTGATTTATCTTCGCCGGAGGACGTCGATAAAGCACGTATCATCATCGTCATCCCCGGTGTCAAAGGTCGGGAAATTCCGGTGGGCGAACGTGTCAAACACCGGGGTCATGGAAAAGAAATTTTCATCAAACTGGGGCTCCCCATTCGGACCGGCCAGAATATTGCCGGACTGGCCCAGCGGAAACATGCTTTCAATCCGTTTCGGGCCGTCGTCCCCCATTTCAACGCAGTGCGCGTAGGTCGAGCGGGAGGCAAACGGCATGGTGTGCACGACTTTGTCCAGCAGCTCATGTTTGAATTCAATCACCCCGCGTTCGTTAACCCCCCATGAACGCCCGCCGAGTTTATCCAGGGCATTATCAAGCGCGGTCACGATAATCCCTTCCGCGGTTTCCACGTTATCCGGGGTCCGCACATTGTCGAACCAGCTGTGGTTATTTGAAATCGCACTGTCCGGATTCAGGCCGTGCAGAATGACGTTAAACAGCACTGTGGGGTTATCCCATTTCTCCGGATTTTCCGTATCCGCATCATATAAATTGTTGTCATTTTCTGCCGCATCCGCATTATAGACCCCGGAGTTTTCGTTGCCCAGTTCATCCGTAAATGTGAGATCAATTACCTCCTGGATCCAGGTATTGGCGAGCATCCAGGCGTCCGAGCGGTCTTTGCCCTTCACCCACTTGTCTTTTCCGCCGGCCACGAAATGGCCGTCAAACCCGTCCATGATCGCCAAAGCCCGGGTTCTTTCAGGGGTTTGGTTTTTGTTGACCGCATCCCGGAAATCGGTTTCAACAAAGGCCCAGGGATTGCCGCCGTCTCGGATGGAGTCCGTGGTGGCGATATTCAGCGCCAGATCCCGAATCTCTTCAAATGTCAGGTTGTCGTGGCTTTCCAGGTATTCTTCGATTACATGGGCGCGGTGAAACGGGCCGAAGAAATAACTCATGTTGTTTAGCGAATTGGGGTAATCCGGGCTCGACTTGTTGTTCCAGCCGCAGTAGAAGCCCTGCTCTGTGTTTCTGTTCGTGGAAAGCGGCTTAAGCTCGTCCGCGTTCCATTCCGCCTGGGGCCCCATCATTCCCTGGGGAAAGCGGTAGTCGAATTCGAATCCTTCCGGCCGCTCCGGATCCATGCCGGACATCCAGTAGGCGATGTTGCCGTCTTGGTCCGCATAGCAGAAATGCTGGCTGACCGCGACGTTTCTCAACGCCGCCCCGAATTCATCTATGCTCTGGGCCCGCGCCAGGTTGAGGAAGGCCTTAACGGTTTCAAACTCCTTGCCCCAGTGCGAATAGCGCCAGGCAATCAGGGGGCCATCTTCTGCGGGATTATAGCCTGCCGGATCATAGGGCTGCGGGGAAATGATCGGCCCGTGGTCGGAGCGGAAAACCGGATAGTCAACATTTTCCTGGCCGGCCACTTTTATGGTTTCCGTGCGATGAAAGGTAACGTCCGCCGGCGTCTCAAAATAATAGTCCACGGTGTGGGCATGGCCCACCTGCATGGACCATGCATGGTGCGGGGTGCGGCCGATGACGATGCCCGGCAGGCCGGGTATGGCCATGCCGGAGATTTTTAAGCCGGCCGCCTCGATGGAGCCCTCCATGACGATGGAAGGAACGTCGAATCCCATTTGCGGGCCGGAATAAATGGTCGGCCGGCCGGTGGCGGTTTTCTCCTTGCCCACCACCCAGGCATAGGAGCCCATCTGAACATAGGCGTTTATTTGTTTCAGCGTCTTCACCCGCTCGGTCCACAGGTCGTCCCCGGCATCACCCATTTTTTGCGGATTCATTGATGCCCGCGCCACTTTATTGGAATCGGATTGAGTATTCGCTATTTTGCGGGGTTCGGCAGCTGATTGATTGGCCGCCTCCGCTGCCTCAGCCGTGTTTGTATTGGCCTCAGGTATATAGGTCTGGGCATCCGCATCGTTTTTCCAGCGCAGATCATTAAACATCTGCATCCCCAAATTGTTCCCGAATGCGGTCTGCAGATACCCGATTAACCGGGCATTATCAAGCTGCCCCCTCGACTGGGCGCCCGGATCGAACTGGCGCAGCAATGCGGCCTCCCAGGCCAGGATATCTTCCGGGGTCCATTGGTCCGGCACCAGGGGGCCGGCCAATCCAAGCTTTTGACCCAGCGCATGAAATTCAAACGGCAGCTGTGTCAGGTCGGCTGAGACCTCGTCAATCCGCTGGTTAACCCCGTCCACATAGCCCTGGATCATCTCCCGGGTTTCGGCATCCAGGGCATCAAAGCCCTCGCTCAGCTCCGTGTCGCTGTAGCCGGTGACCCGAACCAGAATATCCTGG
>DATGCF010000277.1:0-3382 GCA_035312245.1 Desulfosalsimonadaceae bacterium | reverse complement strand
GCATCCATTTGGGTGAGCGCGACCATTTCTTTGCCTGCCACAAAGGTTGGCACCTCCATGGGGAGTCCGGCCATGGGAATCCCCGGCCAGGCCTGGTTGATGACAAGGGCTTTGAGGGCCGGGTTGACAAACATGATGTGCTCCATTTGTTCATCTTCGCCCTGGGCCATGCGGCCGAGCAGGTCGAAGTAGGCAAGGGCCGCCGGCTGGGAAAGGTCAAATGCATCGTATTTGATGTTTTCAAAGCAGCCGAATACGATGCCGCCGGCATGGAGGTAGTAGCCGTAGCGGCCGCCGTCCAGAACGGCAATGCATTCATCGATTTCGGCAAACAGCCGGAGCATCTTTCCGTAATCCCGCAGAAGATCAACGGTAATTTCCCGGCCCAGTCGGTAGAGATCGTTTGATGCGGCCGCCCCGGTAACACCGGCCGGGGTGAGTCTCAGGAAGCAGCCGAATGCGAATTTCTCCTGGACAAAAGGGGAATCAAACATGGCCCGATGCAGAAAGGCGCAGGAGCGGTTGCCGAAATTGCCGTGATAGACGGAGCGCGTTTCAAACCGGGCATAGGACATGACAAAGGCCTTCAGCAGCCGGTCGATCATCCGGTAAAAGTAGAGGTCCCGGGGCTCGTCATGGCCGGCATGAATGATCCAGTCCGCATCGTAGGCGCCGGCCAGGCCGTAGAGGGTGCCGATTTCGGTGTCAATGGGGATGCCCTTGTCAAAGGCGCAGATCGGGCGCACCCGGCCGTTGAAATGGTCTTTCAGACGGAACTGTTCGATAATCTCCCTGGATTCCCGGTAGCCCATGCCCGCGGCCAGCTTTAGATTGATCTGCCGGCATCCGGTTCGCTCAGAAATCACATCCTTGATGGTTTTTAGCATTTCCAGGTAATGCATGCCCTCGAGAAGGTAGAAGCCGTGCTCCGAGCACAGAATATTGACCGAGTGCTCCGGTTTTATCATCTGCATGTCAACGTTTTCGAGCGCTTCTCTGGTTTTTTGATGGATAAAATCAATGCCCTCGCCGTAGAGGTGTCCGCCGGGGATTTCGGGGAAAAGCTCTTTTATTTTGACCGCCGAGATATCCGGAAGGTCTGCCGCCCGCATGTCGGGGGATGGGCAGTGATCTGACGGCATGACATGCTGTGAGATGGAAGGGTATAGGGTCATGGCAGCGCGCCTCGCTTTCTATCCGTTGAACTCGGTTTGATCGTCCTTTAAATAGTATTCCGGATGTTTTTCGCAAACATCGGCCGGCACATCCCATAGGGAAAGGGAGAGGTCATACCAGCGGTGGCCGCCGGGCGGCTCGATTTTAATGCCATGGGCTCTCAGCATTCGAAGGACCGGCCCCATGCAGTAGATGGCACATCCCGACCGGACGCCGGTCATGGCGGTAACATCTTCCGGCGTTTTGGCCCCCAGGATGATGGCAGCGGCCACCTCCTTGGCAAGCGTGAGCGTGCAGGCGCAGACGAACTGCTCCGGAAAAAGATGGGCTTTTCGGCAGAGGGATTCAATAGCCGCTTCATCCACCGCTTCAAAGTCCACGCCAACGATCAATTCCTCGTCCCGCGGCTCGATGGAAACGGCATCCTCCGGGCACATATGCCAGCACTTGTTGCAGGCGAGGCACTTCTCCGGATCAACCCGGGCCAGCTTTTGGGCGACCGTCATCGCAGCCGGCGGGCAGACCCGTTCGCAGCGCCCGCAGCCTGTGCATTTAGTTTCGTCGATGCGGGAGATGTAATTGACTACCTTCATGAGACCAGCTTCCTTTTCGGGTTTTCATTTTGCGGTGCAGGATGTCCCGCAGATTTGAGGCAATCGCCTCCGCGATTGTCTGCTTCTTCGCTTTATTGTTAAGCCCGTCAAGCATCGGCCCAAGGCTTGCGAGAACCTCATCATTGGGCCCGGGCAGGGCGATCAGGGTGGTATCCCGGAAGCCACCCACCGCAATCCTGACCCCGTCTTTCACATGCCGGCCGGTGCCGATTTCAAACCGGCAGATGTAGGGGGCGGCGGCGTCCGGATCGAGTTCCTGGATGGCTTCCACGGTTTGATCCTTTGCCTCCGCCCCCACGCCGCCGGTGGTGATGATGACGCCGTATCCGCCCAATTCAGCAGCTTCACGTAGCCGGGCGGCAATGAGAATCCGGTCGTCCGGCAGGATGCCGGCCGTGGACACCTTAAACCCATTTGCCTCAAGATGGGCCTTTATGGCGGGCGTATTGGTGTCTTCAATTTCCGAATGCTCAATTTCCGCGCCGGAGGAAAAGACGGCCGCGCGTTTGGCGATATTTTGCCGGATTTCGGCGACCAACTGCCCGCTGTTTTTTAGCCCTTCAACCGCCGTGCGCTCATCCAGGGCAATCCATGCCAGCATGCCGTTGGAATAGACGGATGTTTCATCCGTTATTGAAACTCCCGGCAGTGCGGCCAGGCTTTTCAGCAGGGTTTCCTTTTGCCCGACGATTTTATAGGCATTAACGCATGTATTTAAAATGTCTAACACCAGTACCCGTTGCTGGTAATCCACCACCAGCACCTCTTCGGCAGGAAGTCCCAGCACATCCGCCGCTGCCGCCGCAATATCCGTCAGGTTGGCGCTTTGCAGGTAGATGGGGTCGATTTTAAGCTCGGTTTTTTGAAGCAGATTGGATTTTAGCATTTTTAAGATGTATGTCCGGCAGGTTAACGGTCGTTTTTCATGAGATGCAATTTTTGCAGAAGACTATTCTAAAAAGCAAGCCCTTAGTTCTGCCACACCCCTGAACCCCCCTTTGAAAAAGGGGGGATTGGGGGGATTTATATTGGGCCATGATGACAAATCCCCCTAAATCCTCCTTTGCCAAAGGAGGACTTAAAGGAAATTGCCCTTTTTTTTAAGCTTTTTCCAAAGCCAAAAGCGCTGAGTCTTTTAAACCTTAAACTGTGAACTGTGAACCGTGAACTCAAAGTTACTTAAAAGGGGCATTTTCATTTTAAGTTTGCTTATTTGCGCGTTGGTTTATAAACTAACCATCGTTATCAGGGCAAATGCGGCAAATTTTCGGAAAAAATCAGGAGACAAGATTCAACGGGGGGCGCATGGAAAAGGTTTTAAACAAAAGGTTTCCGAATAAGCGGGTGGTTATTACCGGCGCCGGGAGCGGACTGGGCAGAGCCCTGGCGGTTGATTTTGCCGGGCTCGGCTGGTCGGTGG
This sequence comes from Desulfosalsimonadaceae bacterium, assembly GCA_035312245.1. Lineage (GTDB taxonomy): Bacteria > Desulfobacterota > Desulfobacteria > Desulfobacterales > Desulfosalsimonadaceae > M55B175. The sequence goes on along the minus strand of DATGCF010000277.1, from coordinate 172 downwards.
GGGTAAACGATATTGATCTTGCCCGGGCGGAGGAAACCCTGGCGCTTGTCGAAAAAAACGGCGGCAAGGGGTTTGCGATGCAAGGGGATGTCGCCAAGTGGACGGATGTTTCAGCGCTGGCGGATGAGGCAGTGGCCCGATTCAAAGGGGCGGATATCGTGATCAATAATGC
>DATGCF010000276.1:0-3347 GCA_035312245.1 Desulfosalsimonadaceae bacterium | reverse complement strand
GCTCGGTGATATCAATCACCAGGGCTTCCAGCTGATCCACCGCATCGCCCCCATCATATATCGGAGAAAGGATGGCCTCATACCAGCGGCCATCTTTCGGGTGCTCAAATTCTATTCTTTCGGTTCCGCCCCTGAAAACAGCATCCCGGCTGCACCAGGGGCAGGGGTTGCTCTGGCCGTACAGGGCCTCATAGCATCGCTCGCCGGCGGCATCCCGGCCGATTTTATTGATGAGCCCCCGGTTCATAAACGTAATTCGGAGCTCACGGTCACAGATGTAGATATCCCCCTGCACCGCCTCAATGATGGTGCGAAGCTTGGCCTCGCTTTCCTTAAGCGCCTTTTCCGTCTGTTTAAGGGGGGTAATATCCATGAACGAGGCGATGCTGCGCTTACCATCCGGCAGCATCGCCACCTTCATAAAAATATACCGAAGCTCGCCGGCCCGATTATACACCCGGCACTCATATTCGGCCGGGACCTCTTCGCCGGTCTGCCGGCGGGCATAGTGGTAGGCCTGCATCGAATCCAGATCCTCGGAGGCGACAAAGGCCGACCATTTCATCCGGTTTTCGATTTCTTCCTTGGTATAGCCGGAAAGCTTCTCAAACTCGGCGTTTGCCATGGCAATGGTCATATCCGGCTCGATAATAATAGAGGCCGCCCCGGATTTTTCAAACACGCTCCGGTATTCGGCCTGGCTTTGTCCGGCATTACCGGGCTGACGGCTATTTCCTTTGGCATCCGCCATTTTTCACCTTTTTACGATGTCTCCGGCAGCATCTGCTGCCATGGAATACCGCTGCGGACATGCAGATCCCGCTGCGGAAACGGAATTTCAATGCCGGCTTCCTTAAGCGCATCAAAGAGCGCAAAATAGATCCGGCTCCGGATCAGCCGCCGGGCGGTCTCTCTGACATCGATCCAGATCAGGAGCTCAAAATCAATGGAATTGTCCCCATACCCCATAAACCGGATTTCCGGCGATCGATGCCCCATGACCCTGGGCTCCTTTTCCGCTGTCGAAACCGCGATCCGGCCCACCTCATTCGGATCGGCCGAATAGGAGACACCGAATGGGACGGCGATGCGGATCATGGGCGAGGACAAGGAATAGTTGATAATGGTGGTGGCCATCAAATCCGCATTCGGGATCAGGTATTCGATATTGTCCCGGTTTCTGACCTTGGTGGCCCGCAGATAGATATCCGTGACCACGCCCAGGGTGTCGCTGATTTCGATCCAGTCGCCTTTTCGGATCTTGCCGCCGAAGATAATGGCAAACCCGCTGATAATATTGGATGCCACCGACTGCATGGCAAGCCCCACCCCGATACCCACAGCACCGGCAAAAACCATCAGGGCCCGCAGATCAAACCCGACAATTTGAAGCGAAACCAGGGCACCCACGATCATAAAAAAATACTTTAAAAACGTATTGATCGCATAGGCCAGGCCCGGCTCCACCCTGGCTTTCGGATAAACCCGGTAATCCAGATAGGCGCATAAAAACCGGGAGAGATAAACAAACACCAAAAGAATCAGCACCGCCTTTAGAATAATCCACATGGAAAGCGGCGAATTGCCGATTTTTATCAGCTGAAAGGAGAGCAATCGATGGAGGGGCTCCAGGATGCCCAACAGCTCCATCATGACAAGGCCCGTGATGATGATGGTGATATAGAGGATCAGGGTTTTTAGAGATTTGAAAAAATACCGGGCCTCTTCATTTGCCGGATCCGCCTGGTCCGCCCGCTTCTGGATCTGCTTGATCACCATATGGTAAACTACCGAGAACCCGATGTATACCCCGGCTACCGCCCAGGTCTTGGTCCAGAGCACCGTGGAGAACCGCTTAAACCCCAGACACCACAAAATCCCGGTAAAAAAGGTGACAATCATCACCGGATAGTAATACCGGTTAAGCCCCTGAACAAAGGACTGATAATTGCCGTACGGCAGCTGAGGGAGAAACGAGAGGACGAACTGCTTGCGCAGAAAAAAGATCAGCAGCACACAGACAATTGAGAGATAAATCACAAACCGGAAAAAGGCGATCACATCCGGCCGCCCGATAGTGGCCTCCGCACCCCATAGCACGGCCACTCCGATCAGGATGTACAACGTCACCCGCCGCACCCGGCGGACCAGCAGCGTCCCCATCTCCTGGCTGACCGAAATGATGGAGAGCTCCACCACCCCGCGAATTAAACTTAAAAACAGTGCCCCCACAGACCATAGCAAAAGCAGCCGGCCGATCAGGAGAAACCAGGGCGCGCTGTAGGCAACAAACCCCTTGATCAGGGAAAACGCGCCCAGCAGGAGAAGGGGTATCAGGGCGGCGGTCACGGAGCGCAGGATCAAACGAAAATAGGGATAAAATTCTTCCGGCAGTCTTTGGGATATGGGCCGTGCGGCAGCCTCGACCCTTTGAAGCACCCGCTTCTGACCGATGAGGCTGTAGATCACCGCAGCCAGAAATATCAGCACCACCAGGGAGCCGGCAAACCCCAGTATGCGGCTCTGCTCCAGAATATGGGCGGCCAGGGCCGGCAGCTTGGCCGGAAGCAAAACCATCTCTTTAGAAAGGTGCCGGAGGGTATCAAAATCCCATCCCAGGGGCGTATGGGCAAACAGGGAGCGGGCCTGATCGCTTAAATCCCGGGAAACCTTGGCAGCCTCCTGCTTCATCGTTCCCGTCATGTCCGTTGAAATTGTAACCGGCCCTTCTGGCTGTCCGCCGGCATCGGAGCTGCCCGCAGCCCCCGCCAGCGAGGGGAAAAACAAGAAACTGCCAAGCATCAAAACAACAACCAAAATCAGGCGATAACGGGCGGTCATAATTCCTCCTGCATTATCTGCGGCCGGTCTATGATGGATTTTTCGGGGTTTTTTCATCCGCCGGCCCGTGGCGGCCTATAAAGGGCTCGCCGTCTCTTAAGGCGAAATAGGTATACTGCCGGGATATCCGAAATGCCGGCAGGGTCACACGCGTCGCGGCATTTTGAACGGTTAAGGCCGGAGCTTTCTTCCGCTCCGGAGAAAGCGGAATCCGGATCAGGGTCCAGAACGCCGGCAGGGTCTGCCAGGACCGGGTATCCGGCTCCTCCAGCACAAAAAAAGCGCCCCTGACCAGAACTTCCAGAAACGCGTCATTGATATTCTGCGAGATCGCCTCCTTGGCGACCACCCGGGCGGTCTCCTTGGCGATAATCTGAGCGGCCCGCTCTTTGAGCGATGCACTCAACACGCTGGCAATATCTGTCTTAATCCGGATACCGGCCAGGCCGCCGTCAGCCCCGTGAATGACCGGCGCCTCATAGGTATGGGTGCGCTCCCGGTAGGTG
>DATGCF010000275.1:0-5019 GCA_035312245.1 Desulfosalsimonadaceae bacterium | reverse complement strand
GGTGGAGCACCGGATGCTGTCGATTAGATTTAAGTCCTTGTATTCCGAGGCAATATCCAGGCACCTCCGGATCTTCTCCGGCGAAAGGCCCAAAAAATTCCCCCCAAAAAAGGAAATTTCAGTTTCCCCCCGGTTTTGGCCTTTATAGGCGAGGTGCCGGTCGATTTCAAAGCGCAGGTTATCGGCCGTGGGAAAGACCTCGTTTTTTCCGGTGATGGCGGTTTGATTGCAGAATACGCAGCGGTGGGGGCAGCCCGCATGGGAGAGAAAAATCGGAATGATAAAGGGTTTAACCATTATTCGGCTTCGAGCCGGTCCAGCGCCTTTCTGGCGGCGGCCTGCTCCGCGCTTTTTTTGCTTTTGCCGGTGCCGTGGGTTCGCGTCCCCCCGACGGATAGCTCGATCTTGAATGTCTTGTCATGATCCGGCCCGAATTCTTCTATTACGGAATAGATCGGGGTTTCTTTTAGTTTGGTCTGGACGATCTCCTGGAGCCGGCTCTTAAAATCCCGGAACTGATCCGGCATCTCCATCTGATCCAGAAGCGGGTCAAACAAATTGGCAATCATTTGAAATGTCTGTTCAAATCCGCTATCCAGGTAAACCGCGGCAGTCAGGGCCTCGAATGCATCCGCCAGGATCGATTTTTTTTTCTGACCGTTGGTTTGGATCTCCCCCTTGCCCAGCTCAATCACTGCACCTATATCTATTTTTTTAGCAATTTCAGAAAGTTGAATTTCATTCACCAGGTGTGAGCGGGTTCGGGACAGATCGCCTTCAGACAACTGGGGATAGCGTTCCATGAGCAGGTGGCTGATAATCAGATTTAGAACCGCATCGCCCAAGAATTCGTAGCACTCATTATCCTCCAGGCCGGTTTCCGGATGCTCATTAACGAAAGAACTATGCCGAAGCGCGGTTTGCAGGTGGTTTTTATTGGAAAAGGAGTAATTCAGGCGGGCTTCCAAATCCTTGAGTCTGTCATTTTCCATAAGCGATTTAATTACACCGGTTTACCTTTAAAGCGGCCGCTATGGATTCATAGACAGTATATGGAATAGAGAGATCCCCTTGGCCGGTGCCCAGTTGGATTTCCGGATTGATGTCCCCGTGAAAATCAGTGCCCCCGGTGATAAGCAGGCCCAATTTTGCAGCCAGATTTTTGAAAAAGAGTGTCTGACTGGGGGTATGCCCCGGGTAATAGACCTCAATGCCCTGGAGGCCCATGGACATGAGTTCAACCAGAAATCGCTCATAGCTCTCTGTTTCTGTCAGATCGAGAAGCCCCGGGTGGGCCAGAACGGCGAGGCCGCCGGCCGCCCGAATGTATAGAATCGCCTCGTCCATGGGGATGCGGTATTTTTCCACATACCCCGGCCGGCCCTTGCCAAGATATCGGTCAAACGCCTCATCCATGGAGGCCGCATGCCCGTTTTTGACCAGCCATTGGGCGATATGAGGGCGTGCGATCTGCTGATGCCCGATTTCCGATTGGATATCCGCAAGAGTTAATGAAATACCGAATTGATTAAGGCGGTCGATAATCTGCGGGGTTCGATTGATCCGGGCGCGCTGCTGCTTCTCCAGGATTTCATTTAGCTTCGGGTGATAGACGTCAATCCCGTAACCCAGAATATGCACACTGCCGGAAAGGCCAAAGGCCGACGGCGGGGCCGCGCTGATTTCGACGCCGCTGAGTAACTCTACTTCGGTGGGGTTTCCTGTACCAAAGAGCACTTTGACCCCTTCGACGGAATCATGATCCGTCAGCGCAATTGCGCATAACCCCTTCTCTGCCGCCAGGGTCAGGATGGCCTCAGGGGACAGCGATCCGTCGGATGCGGTTGAATGAATATGTAAATCAATCTTTCCAGATCTATAATCCAAGGGCTTTCTCTAAAGCCTCTTCCTTTGTTTTGCATTCAATACATAGCGTGGTCACCGGTCTAGCCTTTAAGCGCTCAGTGGCGATATCTTCCCCGCATTTTTCACATATGCCGAACGTGCCGTTTTCAATGCGGTCCAGCGCTTTTTTGACCTTTTTGATCAGTTTGTGCTCGCGATCCCGGATTCGCAGCTCAAAATTCCGGTCCGCCTCATATGAGGCCCGGTCTGTGGGATCCGGAAAATTGCCCTTGGGATCATTCATGTCTGAAACCGTATCATCGGCCTGACTGAGCAGTTCTTCCAGTCGTTTTGTGAGAAGGTCTTTAAAATAATCGAGATCTTCTTGTTTCATGATCAGGTATCCCCTTTTTTACGCTCCAAGATTTTCCAGCGGTTCGGAGAACTGATACGAATTTTCCGCAACCCCTGTCCAAATTACCGGAGGCTTTTCATTATCATGCTTAAAAATAAAAAGTAAAGCAAAAATTAAAATCCGCAACCGTCGGCGCACACCGGTTTGAGCAGCTAAAAAATGGCTTTTTCTTAATGGAGATCGTCATCTAAGTTAAATAACTGGCGGGTTAGATCGATATAGGTTGATTTGTTCCGGTGGGAACCGGGGTTTTTGAGAAATATGGTGGGATCATGAAGAATTTTTTTCACCATGGCGTCGGTCATCTTTTTTAGCGCATCCGCCGTCTCAGGCGATACATCCAGGGTGTGAAGGGTTTTATTCAATTCCGCCGCGGCGATCCGCTGCAGCTTATCGCGCAGCGCCACGATCGTGGGCACGACATCCAGACTATCGTACCACTGACGAAACCGGACCACCCCCTCATCTATGATACGCTCGGCGAGCATGGATTCCTGATGGCGGATTTGGATGTTTTCATTGATGACCCCCTGCAGATCATCGATATCATACAAATATGCATTGGGAATCCGGTTGATGGCCGGGTCAATGTCTCTGGGCACGGCGATATCGATAAAAAAGAGCGGCCGGTTTTTCCGGCGGCGCATGATCGGTTTCACATGGTCGCGGGTGATCACAAAATCCGGAGAACCGGTGGAGCTGACGATGATATCTACGAATTTCAAGGTCTCCGGAATTTCTTCGATCCGGACGGGGGTGCCGTTAAACCGACTGGCGAGTTCAACCCCCACGGAAAAGGTCCGGTTGGCGACGAATATGCGGCCGGAGTGGCGGCTCCGCATGAGATGGGCGACAGCGAGTTCCGCCATCTCGCCGGCACCCACCAGGAGGATGGATTTGTCCGAAAGGGTGTCAAATATTTTTTTGGCCAGTTCAATGGCCGCATAGCTGATGGAGACTGCATGGCCGCCAATGCCGGTCTCGCTTCTCACCCGTTTGGAAATGGAGAAGGCCTTGTGCAGGAGCCGGTTTAAGATAACCCCGGTGGTTTTGGTGTTCACCGCATGTCTGTATGCCTCCTTCACCTGGCCCAGGATCTGCGGTTCGCCCAGCATCATGGAATCCAGACTGGCGGACACCCGGAAGAGATGGCGGACCGCCTCATCGCCGGCATAAACATAGACAGCCGGCATAAAGCGGGAAATCGGCATGGATTTCCATTCGGCGATGTGGGCAGGAATCATTTCCCTGGCGGTTTCCGGCTGATCCGTGGTGATCAGCACCTCCACCCGGTTGCAGGTGGATATCAAGAGCGCTTCCTGGATAAAGGGAAGCTTTCTGAAGGTGATCAGGGCGGACTCGGTTTCTTCAGCGGAAAATCCCAGTCGTTCACGCAGTTCCACGGGCGCGGTGCGGTGGTTCACCCCGATTAAAACGATTTTCAGCGTTTTCGGGGAAACCGTCTGGGGGGTGGCGGACTTTCGGTTACCATCGGGTAAATTCATTATGGTGCCCCTCCAGAAAGAAATTGACGCCGATAAAGGTAAATATCAGCGCCCCGAATCCGATAATCGCCATGATTGCCGCCCGCCGGCCCCGCCAGCCGGCAACCAGCCGTTCATGAAGCAGGGCCGCATAGATGAGCCAGGTTATCACCGACCATATTTCCTTGGGATCCCAGCTCCACAAGGTGCCCCATACCTTTTCCGCGTAAATAAATCCGGTGATCAGCCCAATGGTGAGCAGGGTAAATCCGGTGATGATAAACGCATACCCCGTGCTGTCCAGAAACTCCAGGGATGGTAAGCGCTTGAAGAAAAACCTGGGGTTTTTCGTTTTGATGGCCCGCTCCTGAAGCAGATAAAGCCCCCCGGTTCCCCCGGCCAGGGCCAGTGCCGCCTCACCGATAAAAATAATGACGATATGGCTGACGAGCCAGATGCTGTTAAACAGGGTGTTCGGTTCCGCCGAAGGATGCTGCGGAATCCAGAAGGCGACAATCATAATTAGCGTGGCCAGGGGCGCTGTGTAGGCGCCCAGAATTTTAACATGGAACCGATACTTCAGGAAAAGATAGACGCCGGCAAGCGCCCAGGCGGCAAATGAAAGGGTTTGATGCAGGTTCTGAACCGGGATCTGGCTCAGGTGAATATATTGATAGGCGATCAGACCGGTATGTAAAAGAAATCCGGCCATTAGCACCCCATAGGCGAGTCTATGCAGAAAATTCCGCTGAACGCTGAAATAGCCAATGTATGCGGCTGAACTTAACATATAGAGCAAGATAATAATGCCAAACGCCGCTGTCATGATCCGGATGCCTCCTGAGTCTCGATTTCCTGCATCAATGCGGTATATTCAAATCCCTCGCCCAGTACATCGTAGAGGACCCGGTTAATGGTTTTGATGTCGTTTTGCCGGATCAGATCCACCAGGTTGTTTTCAATCAATTGTTTAAACAAATGCTTGTGGGCTTCCGGGGCGTGCGCCTCAGCGAGGAGCCGTTTTCGGATGGCACCCATCAGATTCAGAAATCGGGCATATTCCGGGCCGTAGGCATCCTGCAGCTGCCGGCGGAGATGCTTGGCAAACGCCGGGCTTTTGCCGGATGTGGAAATGGTGAGCATAAAATCGCCCTGGCGGATCATAGAGGGCAAAATAAAGTTGCAGACCTCCGGCACATCGGCAATGTTGCAGAGCATCTGCCGGCTTTCGGCATCTGCGTTAATCCGACGGTTTAAGGCCATATCGTCGGTGGC
>DATGCF010000274.1:0-8939 GCA_035312245.1 Desulfosalsimonadaceae bacterium | reverse complement strand
GGGTTTTGCGGCGGGCCTGGGCCTCACGGTTTCTGCGCTTTTCCGCTTCGGTTTCGGTTGTCAGCGGCGGTGCGGGCGTTGGCTCCAAATTTTCATCCAGCGCCACATAAGTCAGATAGGCAGAGGCGATATGATAGCGCTCACCGGTCAGCAGCCGCTCCGTCTCCACCCGGGCGCCGATCTCCATGGACGTTCGGCCCACCATGTTCATGCTGGATTTAATGACCAGCAGATCGCCGATATATGCCGGATTGTGAAAATCAATACGGTCAACCGATGCGGTTACTGAATTGCCACGGCAATGACGAACCGCCACGGCGCCGGCCGCTGTATCTACTAGTTTCATAATGGTACCACCATGGACATTGCCGGCCGGATTGGCATCCGACGGCTGCATTACCTGGGACATGACGACCCGTGTTTCGCGAACTCTTTTACCTTCCATACCGCCTCCTTGCCGGCATTGTAAAATCTATTCACCCTCCCTCGCCTAAAGACAAGTATTAAAGGAAACAGCGAACTAGTTTGAGACTGGCGGCACCCTCACTTCATCAAAATCAAAAAAATCCCGAATCCTCGAGAGGATGACCTCCGGTTTTTCCATAGGGATTAAATGGCCCGCGTCTTCCACCAGCTGGTAGGTGCCGTATGCAAACATGGCCGCCGCCTTTTGAAAATCGATTATACCCTTGTTTTCCGTATGCTCGCCTTCCAACACCAGCACCGGGCAGCTGACGGTTGGCATCACCGGCCACGGATCATAGTGCATGCTACCCATGAAAAGCGCCGCCTCCCGATACGGATGGCATACCAGCTCCAGGCCGCCGGCCTCCGAGTCTGTCATGCCATATCGGATATAGAGCTCCAGCATTTCGTCCGTCCAGTTCTGAAATAGCGGTTTGGACCTCAGGTATTGCCGCGCCTCTGCCTGATCCTGCCAGCCATTCCGGCGTTTAATGGACTTGCCGGCCAGGGGGTGTTCATCCACCCGGATGTCGATATTGTAGAATTCCCGGGGCAGAAAGATCGGTTCAATTAAAATGATGCGGCGGGGATTGATGCCGAATTTGCCGCAGCCCAGCGTAATCACTGCCCCGCCCATGGAGTGGCCGACCAGGTAAGGGGTGTCCAGCTTCAGAATATCGCAGAACTTTGCCAAATCATCGGCCAGATGCAGCCAGTTGAGGCCGCCCTGCTCCGGGTCTGTCTCCCGATGATCGCAGAAATACGGGCAATAAATTTGATATTTATCACTTAACGCCCGGGCAATGGGATGCCAGAGCCAGGGGTTAAAACCGGTGGCATGCAGCATAATCAGCGGCTCGCCCTCGCCCGGGTAGTGAAGATAGCTGATGTCACTGCCTCCGATATCAACGCTTGCCTTCTGCGGCGTTACCTCATCCACTGGGGCTAACCCCTAAAACTCGAACTTTTCGGGCGGACGGCGCTCCGGCACATACACATGGGGGATTTTCTCCTCGTTCCACTCTTTGGATACATACAGGCCGCAATAGCAGCTGCCGTATTCCTTGACATCCGGTTCACGGTAGACGCAGGGGCATGTGATGTCCTTGTCCTTTTCCTTGTCTCCCGCGGCCAGCCGGCAGGGACACGCCATATACCCGTATCTTTCCCTGTTAACCAAAAGGGAGTTCAAGAGGTCCATGACAAGATCAGTGTCCTTGTTAAAATAATACCCTTTGGGCTCCTGGACTTTTCTTAACTGTTCGTATAGCTGGTCTGCATTCATGATAATCCGAGCGCCTCCTTGATTTCTTTTTCCTTGAATCCGACGACCACCTGATCGCCGATCTTGATGGTCGGAAATGAACACTTGGGGTTCAATTTTTTGACATCCTCAAGTATCGCCTTTCTTTCCTCGCTGTCCAGCAAATCCACATCAACAAAATCATATTCCACATCGCATTCATTGAGGAATTTCTTGGTCGATTTGCAGTGGCTGCAGGTACTGAGCGTGTAAACGTAAACATCCGGTGTCGTCATAGTGCGCTACTCCTTGTTGTTTCGCGGTTTATTCGAATGAAACCACAATTTCATCATAGGATTTCCGCCACTTCGGCGGTGCCAGGGTCTTGTCCGACCGGAAGTAGCCGACTGCCATCAGCAGCGGAATCCAGTAATTTTCCGGTATGTTGAATTCCTGATGGACCCTCTCAATATCAAAACCATCCATGGGATGGGTGTCAAGCCCCAAGCTTTTGGCGGCAAACATTAACGCCATGGCAAAAAATCCCGTATTCTTGCACGCATAGGCCACCTGACGGGCCTCGGAGGCGCCGTAAAGGGATTCGCAGACCCCGTCAAACCATCCGCGCTGGGAGTCACCCATCATGCCGGCCTTTACCAATTCGCTGAAATTTTTTTCAACAAACGGATGCCCCGGCTTCCAGCCTGCGGTGTCGGCCAGCACAATCAGAGTCACCGGCGCTTCACTGACCTTCGGCTGATTCCATGCATGCTCTTGCAGCCGAAGCTTTTCCGGCTTATCCCGCAGCACCATCAAGCTCCACGGCTGCAGATTAAACCCGGACGGGGCGTGACTGGCCAATTCAATCATCTCGCGCAAAAGAGCATCCGGCACATCTTTCTCCGGATCGAAAAAATTAACCGCCCGCCGGCCGTACACAACATCCCGAAAATCCATTCAAATCTCTCCTTTCAATGGTTTACCGATCATTCAACAGCATTTATTGCCATCACTCGGTTTCGGCATTAACCTGTTTCCCATGCCGCCAATTCAATCCCTTTTTCCATTCATAATAGACATCTAATATGGAAAACGCCATCATCCATGCAATTAACTTATTTTTATAATATAAAAGGCATTCGGCTTAAAAGCAAATTGACTCGACGGCCCTCATCTATCATCATATGGCGGAAAGGACAACCCGCATGCAAACCTTGAAAGAATGCGTTATGGTCTTTGCCAAAGCCCCGGCTTTTGGCCGGGTAAAGACCCGGCTGGCCGCGGGTATCGGGGAAAAGGCGGCCACCAGCCTGTACAAGGCGTTTGTTAAAGACCTTTTGGGAATGATAGACAGCACCGATTATCCGATTCATATCCATTTTGCCCCGCCTGATGCGGGACGCCAAATGAAGGAATGGCTGGGCGGCGCCGGTGAATTTTACCCCCAGGCGGATGGGGATTTGGGCGACCGGATGGCGGCTGCATTCAAGCACGCCTTTTCAAAGCATGTCAGCCGGGCAGTGCTTATTGGCACCGATTTTCCGGATCTACCCGCATCTTTTATCCATCGGGCATTTGACTCGCTTTTAACTCATGACGCGGTGCTCGGCCCCAGCCATGACGGGGGCTATTTTTTGATCGGGTTCAGCCGGCATGGATACGTTCCCGAGGTGTTTCAAGATATCTCATGGAGCTCGGATAAGGTGTTTTCAGAAACCGCCCGGGCATTTGAAAAACACCATACCACGGTTCATTATTTGGACCAATGGTGGGATATTGACACATATGCGGATCTGATGGAGTTTATCCGGCGGTTAAAAGATACAGCCGGCGTGGCAGCGCCGGAAACCAAAAAGTTGCTGTATGATTTAGACTTAATGCATATTGGATCTTAGGCGGCTCGGGTATTTGGTTAAACCAGGAAGAAAAGCAGAACTATTTGCTCATGTTAAGACGTGCTAAATTATTGCTGACAGTGTTTCTGGCCGCATTGACCTGGATTTCCCCCCAATTTCCAGTTTTTGCCCAGGAACCGGTATATATCGGCGCATTCTCCGAAGCGGAGGCGGAAAAAACCATCCCGGAAGCTTGGGAACCCATGACTTTTGATAAAATCGAGAGGCATACGGCCTATGAACTCGTTAAAAAAGAGGGCACCACAGTCATCAAGGCGGAAAGCAGGAACGCCGCCTCCGGCCTGATCCGGCAGATTCCGCTGGATCCCCAAAAATTCCCGTTCATTGAGTGGCGATGGCAGGCAGCCGATATTTACGAACAGGGTGATGTGTCCACCAAAGCCGGAGACGACTATCCGGCCCGCATATACGTGGCCTTTGCGTATGATCCCAAGACAGTGGGGTTTTTCGAAAAGGCCAAGTTTAAAGCCTATAAGCTGGTTTACGGCGAATACCCGCCCTCGCGCGCCATCAGCTATATTTGGGCCAACCGTGCGTCCGTGGGGACGATGGCAGACAATGCCTATACCGACCGGGTTAAAATGATCGTTGTGGAAAGCGGCGGGGAAAACCTAAATAAATGGGTTTCAGAACGAAGAAATCTTTATAAGGACTATATCCGGGCATTTGATGAAAAACCCCCCATGATATCCGGCATTGCCATTATGACGGACTCCGATAACACCGGCGAATCGGGCACAGCCTATTATGGGGATATTATCATGACGCCTGAAAAAAGATGACATCTATAAAGACGCCCGACATATCCATTATCATCCCGGTGTTTCAAGAAGAAACAATTATTTTTGAGACCATTGATACACTCAAAACCCTGGATGATTTTACGGCAGCGGAAATCATTATCGTGGATGGCGAGCCGACCAATAGCACCATCCGGGCGATACGCGACGCCTCGGTGAAAACCCTTGCCGCAGCCAAGGGCCGCAGCCGGCAAATGAATGCCGGCGCAGCGACCGCGCGGGGAAAGATCCTTTTATTTCTGCATGCGGATTCCCGTTTGCCCAAAGACGCCTTATGGCATATCCGCCGGGTCGCGTTAACAAACAATATCGCTGCGGGTGCGTTTGAACTGGCGATTGATGCATCGGGCCCGGCGTTTCGGGTGATCGAGCGGATGGCGTCCTGGCGCTCAAGACTGACCCGCATCCCCTACGGGGACCAGGCGATCTTTATCAAACGCGAGGTTTTCAAGGATATGGGCGGGTATCAGCCGATACCCATTATGGAAGATATCAACCTGATGCAGCGGCTTAAAAAATCCGGCGGAAAAATTGAAATTATCCGGCAGAAAGTGCGGACATCCGCCAGACGCTGGGATAAAGAGGGCATACTCGCCTGCACCCTTAGAAACTGGCTGCTGTCAAGCGCCTACTACCTGGGCATATCGCCGGAAAAACTTAAAAGGTATTATTGATGGCTTCGTAAAAAGCCCAATATCTTTGTTGCGCTGCATCCCTCGGAATTTCACGTACGAGTAAGTACGCTGCATTCCTCGGGATTTGCGCGCCGCGATCTTGAACTTTTTTCTTTGCCATCTCAAAATTGTTTTTTTACGAACTGTCATTATTCGTTAACTAAAAAAGCGGCCCTGAGGCCGCTCTTTTAAAAATCAATTATTACCTTTATTGTCGCATTAGCCCGGTACTGAGTACGGGGCCGCCTGGCCGATAACATCCAGGGTTTCACTGTATTTGCCCCGCATGTCCACATGCGCATCCTCGATCTCTTTCTTTTGGGGGCTCCAGTCTGACGGGCATTCATACTTCAGCTGGGCGATCTTATCCTCCAGGTCCTGAATGATGATCTTCATATCGTTAAAATTGGCCCACACCTTTTCCTTTTCAGCGGTGCCCAGTTGGTCCGCTCTGGATACCACGTCAAACAGTTTGGCCTTCCATGCCGTCAGTTCGCTTTCCAATCCATTGCAAAAATCTCTTACATCCATAGTTCCAACCTCCTTTTCTTGTTTCAGTTAGCAAATCTATCGGGGTTATTTTCATTTTGTGCAAGCGACATGCCACCCCGACCCATATACCCCTTTGGCTTAGGATCGTTTCATCTTACACTCCTGATCCCATTCCGGGCAGGCATCTTTCATATCCGCGGTATATTTTTTCATGCATTCGGTGCATTCCATTTCGACATTCGGTACCTCGCCGAAACGTTCCATCATCTCTTCGTGGCTCAGATGGGAAACCGCACTGCAGCCGCATTGGGGACATGTGGTTTGGACTTTGTACCTGTCTTTTTTCGTCATGTGTCAGAACCTCCTTTTAATTAAAATAATCTATTCAAAAGCAGTTTCAAGCTGTTCGACAAATTTTTCAGGAGAATGCACCGGCGGCCGGCATGTCTGGTTAAAACAGACCTGGGCGGCCGCGCCGGTGTCCGGCAAACGGATTTCTGCGGTATTGGGTAATATGCGGGCCAATCCGTCCCGGTCCGAATCGTCGCTAACTACCACCATACTCTGACCGAGGCCGCCGGCGCGTCGGCCCGCTTCAATCAACCGGTTCGTGTCCGGGCTATTTTTACTGCCCGCTATCACCATATGTATATGCTTGGTCATGGAGACCATCGCCGCCATTAGCAGGTAGGGAGCCATTTTTGAAAAACGGACCATTTGCCCCGCTGCATATCGAAAAATCGATGCCGATGCTGTATCAAACGCCTTACTGCCGGTAATTCGAGACAGTCGCACCAATCCTAAGGCAGCGCCGGATGCGGCGGACGGCGTGACATTGTCGATGGCGTCCTTCATTTGGAAAGATAGATAAGGATCGTACGATTGGGGCGTCAAATAAACTAGTCCGGCGGACTGATCGATAAAATCGGATAAAAACCGATGCATGAGCCGGACGGCCCATTCCAGCAGCCAGGGCTGAAAGCTGGCTTCGTAAAGATCGATCAGGCCGTTGATCAAAAACGCATAGTCATCGGCCAGAGCGTCAATCTTTGCTTCCCCCTCCCGCCAACGGCGATAAAGCCGGTTGGCATCCGGGGCATACATATGCGAATGAATAAATTTAACAGCCTTTTCCGCAGCGGACATATACTCAGGCTCATCAAAAACCGTTGCCGCCTGTGCCAGGGCGGAAATCATCAGGCCGTTCCAGGCGGTCAGTATCTTGTCATCCAGATGCGGGCGCGGCCGGTTTAATCGGGCATCAAACAACCGGCGCTTGGCTTTTGCCAGCAAATGCCGGGCTTCTGCCTCAGCCATACCAAAACGATCGGCCCCCTCTTTTATGGAATGAATTTGGTGAAGGACATTCTGACCCTTGAACTCGCCGAAGGGGTCCTGAGACACATTGCCGTTGTCACGGACATCAAACAGATAACAAAAAAGCTCCGCCGCCTGCTGATTCACCTGCTGTTCTAAAATTGTCCGAATCTCCTGATACGGCCAAGCATAAAAGGCGCCCTCGCGTTTGGCCGGATTGGCATCTTGCGCATTTGGCGGCACGCTGTCAGCATCTTCTGCCGAGTAAAAGCCGCCGTCCGGATGGGTCATGTCCCGCAGCACGTAATCAATACTTTCTTTGACAATACCAGCATACAATCGATTGCCAGTCATCTGATAGGCCCTGGTATAAACCGATATCAATTGGCCGTTGTCATAGAGCATTTTTTCAAAATGCGGCACATGCCATTTAGCATCGGTTGAGTACCGGTGAAACCCCCCGCCCAGATGATCATAGATGCCGCCAAAAGCCATGGCATCCAAACTTGAGTTTAACATGGCAAGGGATTTTTCCTTCAGCGCATCATCCTGTTCCGTCTCTTCAGAAAACCGGTAATAGGTCAGCAAAAACTGTAAAATGGGCGGCATGGGGAATTTCGGGGCATTACTGAACCCCCCGTTTTTTGAATCAAAGTCTTCGGCAAATCCCTTTAGGGTATCCTTTATAAGATCCATCGATATATTGCTCTGACTAACCTGAGAAGGCGGATCGGACAAATGCTGTTTGAGATTTTTTGTAATGGAATCGGCCGAGGCCTCAATTTTTTTTCTTTGCTCCGGATCGGTCCAGGCCTTATACACCTGATTTAATACATCCGGCCATCCCGGCATGACCCGTCGGGACTGCGGCGGAAAATAAGTGCCGCCGAAAAAGGGCTTCCCGTCGGGCGTTAAAAAAACATTCAAAGGCCAGCCCGCCGATCCGGTCAATGATGACACCGCAGTGATGTATAAGGAATCAATATCCGGGCGCTCTTCCCGATCCACCTTAATGCACACGAAATGCTTATTCATTAATTCCGCGATCTGCGGATCGTCAAAGGATTCCTCGGCCATGACATGACACCAATGGCAGGTCGAATAACCGATGGACACCAACACGGGTTTGTCTTCCCTGTGGGCCTGTTCAAACGCCTTCTCCCCCCACGCATGCCAATCGACCGGCTGATGTGCGTGCTGTATCAAATAGGGGCTCTTTTCATCGATGAGCCGATTATAGTGTGTATGTCCTTGATCTTCGGTCATATTTCACAACCCGCCCTGCTATTCATAATCGCTATCATTTGCGAAAGTTTTTCTCTATTGCTCATATAATTCCTTCTGCAGCCATTGTTTCACCAAACCCTCGACAGCATAGACACCTTTATTATGGCCAACAGACTCCAAAAACCATTCTTTCACATCCGCGGGCATCTGAATCTCTGCAAGTTCCTCGGCAGCCTCTGAATTCCGACGGATCAGGTATACAACCGGTTCCTCATCCCACGCGTATACGACGAAATAATTTGAAAAATCATCCTTTGAACGGATGACATATCCGTGGGCCCAATTATTGCCCCATTCCAGGTAAAGGGTCACCGCCTCTTCAGGGGTCATATCCCAGTCGATGGAATAAATCAGGTTTTTCTGCTGCTTGAGCTCGTTTATTTGCATCATGTCTGTTTATCTCCTTTTAATTCAAAGTAAGTTTTAAGGCTGTTTATGCAAACATCCAGTCAATAAATATTGCATAGCTCATGCCAGGATAGCTCATGGGCGCAAAATCGAAAAAAAAGAAGGTCTATTTTTCTAATACGTTTGCCAAACATAAGAACCAGAATTAGGTTTATGGCACGCGTCCGGATAACCGCTGCCAATACTTTTCACGTCCTATTCAGTCTTACTGGGACCTAAATTGAGCGATTTAGGTGGGAATAGAAATGAAACATTAAGGCGTAACTTGATACACAAATGTTTCAATTGGATGCTTCAAATAAAAAGAACAGGACTGCCCATTTCTCCGGATACAGCG
>DATGCF010000273.1:0-6134 GCA_035312245.1 Desulfosalsimonadaceae bacterium | reverse complement strand
GGGCCAGCACCCGCTTCACGTTTCCATCCACCGCCGGATAAGGCTTATCAAACGCGATGCTAAGTACCGCTGCAGCGATATAATCCCCCACCCCGGGCAGCTTTCGGAAAGCCTCCCACCTATCGGGGATCCGGCCGTTTGCGTCATCAACCAGTTGCCGGGCCGCCTTGTGCAGGTTTCTGGCCCGGGCGTAATAGCCCATGCCCTCCCAGCATTTGAGCACCGCCTGAAGATCGGCGGCCGCCAGGCGGAATATATCCGGAAATGTCGCCATAAACCGCTTAAAATAGGCAATAACGGTATTGACCTGGGTCTGCTGCAGCATGATCTCGGAGACCCAGATTCGGTAAGGGTCGCGGGACTGCCGCCAGGGAAGCTTTCGATGATGGGTCTGATACCAGACAGAAAGCGCTTTTTGAAGCTCCCCCGTCTGATCTGACGGTAAGGTCAGAACCGAACTTTTGGCCATTTATTTAAGGACTGTTTTAATCAAGTTCATATTGTCCGGATACGGCGGATAGCGAAACGGGGCATCGAATTTAAAAGGCCGTTTCATAACGCTTTTGTAGTGGGTAAACGTATCAAACCCCGCCTTGCCGTGGTAGCTGCCCATGCCGCTGGTCCCCACGCCGCCGAAGGGTAAGTAGGGGGTGGCAATATGGATCAGGGTATCATTGATGGTGCCGCCGCCAAAGGGAATTTCGCGCAGGACCTTTTCGATCACCGCATCCTGGCTGGAAAACAGATATAGCGCCAGCGGCTTGGTCTGCTGGTTGACGGTTTTGATGGCCTCGTCCAGGTTGTCATAGGGCAGGACCGGCAGAATCGGGCCGAATATCTCATCCTGCATGGCGGGATGGGACCAGTCAATGTCCGAAAGGAGCGTCGGGGCAATATAAAGGGCCTCTGCATCGGTTTCACCGCCGGTCACCGCAGTGGCCCCATCGAGCAGGGCGGTCAGGCGGTCAAAGTGCGCCCGGTTGATGATTTTGGGATAGTCCGGGCTGTTTTTCGGATCCGCCCCGTAAAACCGCTCCAGATAGGTCCGGATATGGCCGACCAGTTCCTCTGCCACCGAGCGATGGACCAGCAGGTAATCCGGGGCAATACAGGTCTGTCCGGCATTGATGAATTTGCCGGATACAATCCGTTTGGCGGTCAGTTTGAGGCGGGCGTCCGGGGCCACGATGCATGGACTTTTGCCCCCCAGTTCCAGGGTGACCGGGACCAGATTTTCCGCCGCCGCCTTCATCACAATTTTTCCCACCTTTGGGCTGCCGGTAAACAAAATATAATCAAATGGCTCAGCCAGAAGCGCCGTGCTTTTCTCCACGCCGCCGGTCACCACGGAAATAAAATTCGACTCATAGAAAGATTCGATGATCTCCCGGATGACCTCGGCCGTGGCCGGGGCATACTCCGAGGGTTTGAGCACCGCACAGTTGCCCGCCGCCATCGCCGCCACCAGCGGGGCCATGGTCAACTGGAAGGGATAGTTCCACGGGGCGATAATCAATGCCACCCCATAGGGCTCCGGATATATGCGGCTCACCGCCGGCCAGTGATAAACCGGTGTTTTCACCCGTTTCGGTCGGCTCCATTTGGGGAGCCTGCGGATCACATGCCGGATCTCATCTCTCACAATGCCGATTTCCGTCAAATACCCCTCATATCGACTCTTTCGTAAATCCTGATGGAGGGCGGCCAGTATTTTATCCTCAAACTGGTCGATGGCATGATGCAGGAGATTTAGCTGCTTGATGCGAAACCGCACGTCCATGGTATGCCCTTCGGCATGAAAAGCGCGATGATGGGCTAAAATATTTTTGACTTCCCCCATTTCCTCTCCCCCCTGTAATGGATTTTATCTGTTGATGATTGCCGTGATATGTATTAACGAATATATTTTTAATCTAAAAGGCGTAGAATTAATTTAATGGGAAATCATTCAAGCGCAAATCAATCCCCTGAAACCCCCAAGCCCGACTTGATTGCGGATTGGGAGCATCTGTTCAAGGTCTTTATCCGGCCGGAGGACAATGCCTCGCGTGAGACGCTCATCAAATATATGGAGCAAATCCTCTTCGGCCTTCATGATTTTTTGAAACAGCACGTCGGGATCACGGAGGCCAAGAGCCTAAAAGACCTTTCGGAGCGGTTTACCAATACCATCATCCGCGAAAACCCGGAAAAAAAACTGGCAGATGTCATCACCTGCGTTATCGACGATATCGCGCCGCATGCCGTCAATGTGGCCTCCCCGTATTTTGTCGGCCATATGACCTCGGCCATCCCGTTTTTCATGGTGCATTTAAAGACCATCGTGGCGGCGCTCAACCAGAATGTGGTGAAGCTCGAGACCTCCAAGGTCGTCTCCATCATCGAAAAACAGGTGATCGCCAAAATCCACCGGATGATCTTTGAAAATAGCGAGGCGTTCTACCGGGAACACGTCCAGAATACCGAGACCACTCTGGGCGCATTTGTGGAGGGGGGCACCAGCGCCAACCTGACGGCCCTATGGGTGGCCAGAAACGCCAGTCTGTCGCCCAAACCGGGATTTGACGGGGTTGAGATGGACGGGATCGCCGCCGCATACAAGGCCCATGACATTGACCGGGCGGTCATTCTGGTTTCCCGGCTGGGCCACTACTCGCTTCGAAAAGCGGCCGGCATCCTTGGCATCGGCAACAAGAACGTCATCCCGATTGATACGGACGAGCGCAACAAAATCGATCTTAAGGCCCTCAAGCAAACCATCCGGGAACTTGAAACGGATCAAAGAGCCAGCATCATCGCGGTCGTTGGCATTGCCGGGGCCACCGAAACCGGCACCATTGATCCGCTGCCGGAAATGGCCGATATCTGCACGGAGCACGGCATCCATCTGCATGTGGATGCCGCCTGGGGCGGCCCCACACTTTTTTCAGGCAAATACAAACACCTGTTGGACGGCATCAAGCGCGCGGATTCGGTGACCATTGACGGGCATAAACAGTTTTACATGCCCATGAGCTGCGGCATGGTGTATTTCAAAAGCCCCACTGCCATGGATGGCATCGCCTATTACGCCAATTACGTCAACCGCCGGGGCTCGGTGGATTTGGGCATAAAATCCCTTTCCGGCTCCCGGGAGGCCAATTCGCTGATTATGGACAGCGCCCTTAAAATTATGGGCACAAAGGGCTACGAACTTCTGATTAATCACGGCATTGAAACCGCTGCGGCATTTGCCGAGGAAATTGAGCGTCGGGAGAATTTTGAGCTGGTCACCGCGCCGGAACTGAATATCCTGACCTACCGCCTATGCCCGCCGGCGCTTCAAAACCAGCTGGCCTCGGCAGACAGTCAGGTTCAGGAGGAGCTCAACGAGCGGCTCAACTCGATTAACCGCAATCTGCAGCGGCTGCAGCGAGAGGCGGGCTGGAGCTTTGTCTCCCGGACCGCCCTCAAGATGGACCCGGAAGACGCTCCTGGCAGAAAGGTGGTTTTACGGGCGGTGATCATGAATCCCATGACCACCCTTGAAATCCTAAACGAAATTCTCGACGAACAAGAAGAAATCTACCACACCTATCTGGCCGGCGATTTCTGAGCAGCTCTATCAGGAAATCTGATCCCGAACCGCCTCACGCCCCAATTCCAAAGCTTTTAAATTGGTTTCCAGAAAGGCTTTTTTGGTGGTTTCTTTAATCGCGGTCTGCACACTCTCGGGGGTTACCGGGAGGAGATCAATTTCAATCAGCGCACCCAGAAGCACGATATTGACCGATAGCTCATTGCCGGCCGATTTCGCCAGACTGGCGGCATCCAGGGTAATCAGATGCCCGGTTTTCGACTTAAGATGCGCCAGCGTCGTCTCAAGCTCCGGATAGACCCCCTTGCCAATGGCTGCGGTAAACGGCGGCAGCGGCGCGGTGTTGGTGATCACCACGGTCCGGGCATTGCATTTTTTAATCGCCCGAAGCGCCTCCAGCGGCTCAAAGCTCAGCAGGATATCCGCCTCTCCCTCTGAAATAATGGTGCTTTCCGCATCGCCAAACACCATGGCCGACTCCACTACGCCGCCCCGCTGGGCCATGCCGTGGATCTCGCTCATCCGGACCGGCACATTCTCCCGGCAGGCGGCTTCGCCCAGCACCTTTGAGGCCAAAAGATTGCCCTGTCCCCCTACGGCAACAATTATCAAGCGTGTTGTATCCATATATCCTATCCCGTCTTTAAAAGCGCGTTCTCGTATTGGTTAGTCAGCCTTTTTTAGCGGCAAAATGGCGTGCTCGGGGCAAATCTGGGCGCAAACCCCGCAGCCGGTGCAAAGGGCCGAATTAATCCGCACCTGATCGTTTTCCACATAAAACGCCGGGCACCCCAGTTCATTAATGCAGATCCGATGGTTTTTGCAGCGATCACTCACATAAAACGGCCGGCCCACGGATTTTTTAAGGCTTTTGTCAAACAGCGTACAGTTCTGCCGCGCGATAATCACCGAGACGCCGTCATGGGAAATCGCCTCTTTGACCGCGGCAATGCTTTTCTTCACATTATAGGGTTTGATGACGCTCACATGTTCCACCCCGATGCCGCGCACCACGGATTCAATAGAGACCTGCTGGTAGCCGGAGTAATTGAGCTCGTCCATATCCACGCCCGGATGGGGCTGATGGCCGGTCATGGCGGTGGTCTGGTTATCGAGGATGACCAGCGTCAAATCATGGTGGTTGAATACCGCATTGATGAGCCCCGGAATGCCGGAGTGGAAAAAGGTGGAATCCCCGATAAAACCGATCACCTTTTTGCCGGTGGCTTGGGAAAATCCGCAGGCGGTGCCGGCAGAGGAGCCCATGCAGATGAGAAAGTCCCCGTTGGAAAGCGGGGGCAGAAACCCTAAAGTGTAGCAGCCGATGTCCGTCGGCCGGATGGTCTCGATTCCTTCGGTGGCTTTGTTTACCGCATAAAACGTGGCCCGGTGCGAACAACCGGCGCACAAATTCGGCGGCCGCTGGGGCAGCTCCGGCACATCGGATACATCCGGCAGCCTGGGCCCCTCATAGGGGATTTCAAAATAGGCGGCCATGGTTTTTCTGACAAGGGCCGGATCATACTCAAACAGCCTTGAAAAAAGCTCGGGCGCCTTTCCCTTGATGGAGAGCGTCAATCCGGCCTCCTGGGCCAGGGCTTTTACGGCCTCCTCCATGTAGGGCTCGCCCTCTTCGACAACCAGCACCTTCTCGCATCCGGATAAAAAGGATTTGATTAGCTGCCCCGGCATGGGATGGGAAAATCCGATCCTCAGGATTCGGGTTTTATCACCGACATTCAGGTCCTTTACCGCATCCCGCACGTAGTTATAGCTGACCCCGTTACAGACGATGCCCCAGGGACCCTCCCCGACGGAAATATTATACGGGGAGTCGCAGGCGATCTGCTCAGCCGCTTCAATGTTTTTTAATAGCTTGATATGCAGGTTGCGCGACACCGCCGGCACGGTAACATAGTTAAACGGATCCTTGATAAAATCCCCGGCTGTCTCGCGTGCTTTCATCGGGCCGAACTCAATGGGCGCGGTTGAATGGTTAAGCCGCGTGGTAGTGCGAAAAAGGACCGGCTCCTGGAGTTTTTCGGAGAGGTCAAATGCATACCCTAGCATATCCTTGGCCTCCTGGGCCGAGGACGGCTCAAGAATCGGGAGACCGGACAGCTTTCCGTAGTAGCGGTTATCCTGTTCATTTTGGCTGGAGAACATGTAGGGGTCATCTGCGGTCAGTATCACCAATCCGCCGCGCACCCCCACGTAGGCGAGCGTCATTAAGGCGTCTGCCGCCACATTGACGCCCACATGCTTCATGATGCACATGCTGCGCAAACCGGAATTCGCGGCCGCCGCCGCCACTTCTAAGGCCACCTTTTCATTGGTGCTGTATTCAAAATAGAGATCGCTTTCCCGGGCGATCTGAAAGAAATTCAAGGAAATTTCAGACGACGGCGTGCCCGGATAAGTGGAGGCAAACGCCACACCCGCCTCGATGGCGCCGCGGGCGATGGCCTCATTGCCGAGCAGAAAGGCCGTTTCCCCGGGCATATCAACAATCAGCTTATGCATGGTTGGCTTCCTTATTTTACTTTTTATTTTACCT
>DATGCF010000272.1:0-8422 GCA_035312245.1 Desulfosalsimonadaceae bacterium | reverse complement strand
CATGCCCACAGTCATGGACACATTAGTAAACACCGAATAGAGTGAATAGCCGAAACATCCGAGGGCCAGGATGGTCAGCACGCCGCCGGAGGGCAGAATAATTTCGGCCAGCAGGACCAAAATGCCCGCGACCTGCAAAATAATGGGAAACGCCAACTCCAGTATCATTCAGAAATATTCCTTGCGACGATCACCCGGTTGCCGGCAATTTCAGATACCATCACCGGTGCGTTGCGCTCTATAAATTCATTCTCTGTGACCACGTCAAACACATCCGCCCCGATCTTCACCTTGCCGGACGGCCGAAGCGCGGTCATGGCCACACCGGTATCCCCGACATGAACACGGCTGGTCTCCCGGGAATCCGAATGCGCACCCTTTAAGCTTGAGGTCAGGTAAGGCCCTTCGGTGGCAGTGGAAAGTCGTGGCAGCACGTACCGGATAAAAAACAGTCCCAGAATGAATG
Source organism: Desulfosalsimonadaceae bacterium (assembly GCA_035312245.1). Taxonomy (GTDB): domain Bacteria; phylum Desulfobacterota; class Desulfobacteria; order Desulfobacterales; family Desulfosalsimonadaceae; genus M55B175. The sequence goes on along the minus strand of DATGCF010000272.1, from coordinate 7,956 downwards.
ATACCACATACGCGCCCACCACCTTGATGACATTGTTCAAAAGGATCTCGGTTTCCCAGGGGATGTTTGGATCCGGGATGACAAAATCCTGAAATGTGAGTATCAGGCCGATAATAATACAGACAATCCCCGCAAATCCGGCAACGCCGAATCCCGGCAGCACAAAGACCTCAACCCCCATCAGCACAAGGCCCAAAACGATAATCAAAAGCTCTGTGTAATCGGCCAGCCCCACCATGTACTGATTCAAAAAGACAATCCCCAGGCAGGCCAGCCCGACCAGGCCCGGGATACCGAACCCGGGGGCCTTCATTTCCATATAAAGGGCGGCCAGGCCGATCATCATCAAAATCGGGGCGATGCTGCCGATATACCGGACCATGGTCTCGGACCAGGAGGGCGCAATCCGGCTTCGGACGAAAGGGCCGCTCCCCCTTTTTTCAAGCATCGCGTCAATGCCGGATACGGTCATAGAGGAAAATCCCAATTCAAAGGCTTCGGCCGCCGACAGGGTCAAAAGCTCGCCTTTCTCCACCACCGTCGTCTTATTCGTCACCCGTTCCTTTTCTTCCTGGGTCAGATCATCAAAGGCCTGCGCATCCATGTATCTTTTTTTTCCATCAATTTCAACGGCATACACGATCTTTTCCGGTGTGACCATGGCCTCGGCCAGGGCCTCAGGGTAGCCGTTTCGCCGGGCCAGGGCCCGGAATTTGGCCCGAATCGGGGATTGAAACTTCTCCCCCATCATTTTCGGGCCCTCCTGGGAATAAACGATGGGCGCGGTATCGCCGATGGTGGTAGCCGGCCGCATGGCCAGATCGCCGCAGGAGAGCGCAATCAAGGCGCCGGCGGAAATCGCCTTTTTTTTCACAAACGCGATGGAGCGCTCAGGCGGTATGGTCAGCAGGGTATCCACAATCTCAAGCGCCGAGTCCACCCGCCCGCCGAAGGTGTCTATTTCAAGCACCACCAAGCTGTTTGAAGATTGCGCCGCCTCTTGACAGGCCCGCTCCAAAAAGGCCGCCATCCCCGGATCCACCGTACCGGAAACAGGAATTACAAAAACCGGGCGTCCCTGGGGTTGAGAGGCTTCATTCTGCGCATGGATGGTAACCGCAAAAAACAAAGACAATACTGCCACAAGAATAGGCATCTGACAAAACCGCTGAAATATATGGCGAACCTGCATATCGGGCAAGCTTCCTCTATGGGGATAGGCAAAAAGAACTGTAATCTTGACAAGTTAAAATACAATCAGAGCCGTTTCGGTGTCAAGCCGAAAAGGAGGGAGAAAATCTGTTTGCACCAATTTCAGCATATGTTAGATTATAAACAATGTTTACATCTGCCTGACAGCGGCATTTTAAATTGAGCGAGTGGAGGTTAAAACATGCAAAATAGATACTGGCCGGATGATTACATTGAAAAACAGCGAACCGCGGAAGAAGCGCTCAGTACACTCCGATCCGGCCAGCGAATTTTCATCGGCTCATCCTGCGGCGAGCCCCAACACCTTGTGCAAACCCTTGTTCAGTCAGATAAAATGTTTCCGGATTTGGAAATTGTCCGGCTGATGAGCATCGAAAACTCGCCGATCACCCAGCTGGCGTTTGACAGCCACAATGAAAATTTCAGCATCCGGAACATCTATCAGGGATCGGCCACCGCCAAGCACCTGGCAGCCAACCGTCCCTTTATCACGTCCATGCATATATCGGCCGTGCCAGGGTTGTTTTTAAAACGCCATCTTCCGATAAATGTGGCTCTCATCCAGACCTCGCCGCCGGATGATTTCGGCTGGATGAGCATGGGCATCTCCGTTGATGTCGGTATTGCGGCGGCCCGGGCGGCAGATAAAGTCATCGTTCAGGTAAACTCCCAAATGCCCCGTGTCCTGGGCCACAGCTTCATCCATGTCAATGACGTGGATATGATCGTGGAAAAGGACGAAGAACTGCTGACCCTCGATCGGCTGCCGGAGTTTGAGACCGCCCATACCATCGCCAAAATCGTGGCCAACCTCATTGAGGACGGCTCCACCTTCCAACTGGGATTAGGCGCCACCCCGAAAGCCATCCTGCTTGCCCTTTCTGAGAAAAACGACCTGGGCGTGCATACCCAGTTTATCATTGACGGTATCATGGATCTCGTCTCCATGGGCGTTATCACCAACCGCTACAAAGGCATCAACGACGGCAAGGCGGTAGCCAGCAACGCGGTGGGGACCAAGAACCTCTATGAGTTCGTCCATGACAATCCGGCGATTGAATTCTACCCTTCGGATTATGTCAACAACCCGGCGATCATCGCCCGGCACAACCGGATGGTTTCCGTGAATATGGTCATGGAGATGGATCTCACCGGCCAGGCGGCGGTGGATGCCCTGCCGCACAACTATTTTGCCGGAGTTTCCAGCATGCTCGATTTTGTCCGGGGAACGGACGCCTGCCCGGAGGGCAAATCGATTCTGCTCATTCCCTCGACCTCCATTGACGGAACAATCAGCCGCATCGTGCCCACCCTGGAAAGCGGCGCCGTGGTGGTCCCCCGAAGCGACGTCTCCTACGTGGTCAGTGAATACGGCGCGGTCAACCTCTTCGGTAAAAACTTACAGGAGCGGGCCACAGCCATGATTAGCCTGGCCCATCCGGATTACCGGGATGAGCTGTTTCAAAAAGCCCGGGATCTGGGCCTGATGAGCCCGGGGCGGAAACTCAGCGAATCCCTGCGCAGCGTCTATCCGGTCGGCCTGGAGGAGGTCCGTAAATACGACGGTCAGACGGTAAAGTTCCGGCCGGCCAAGCCCGTGGATACCCGTCGCATCCAGGAACATTTCTACTCCCTGGCCCGAAAAGACGTCATTGCCCGGTTTTTCTATGAAAAGACGGCCTTTTTGAAAGATGACGTCGAATCCATGGTAGAAACCGATTACATCAAAAACCTGACCATCCTGGCCGTTACCGGGGAATTCGGGTTCGGCACCGTAATCGGACTCGGCGCCTATATGCTGGAGCCCCAAAAAAATATCGCGGAAATCGCATTTTCCGTATCCCGGCCGTGGCAGGGCAAAGGAATTTCCGCGGTCATCCTGAATAAACTGGCTGAAGCGGCCCGGAATAATGGCATTGACGGGCTGGTAGCCTATACGTCCCCGGAAAACAAAGCCATGATCAAACTTTTTCGAAAACTGCCATATAAGGTGCATTCATCCCTGGACGACGGGATGATCATATTAACCTGTTATTTTGAGGAACCCGAAAATAAGCAGGCATCAGACAACCCCAAATAACCATTAAGGAGGACGTCCATGACGGAAACATATGATGCCCATTTGGAGGAATACCGCAACATCGCATTTATTAACAGCTGGGAGCAGTACAAGGAGCTCTACGAGCGCTCCATCAGTGACCCCGAAGGGTTCTGGGCGGAACAGGCCCGAAAATACCTGAAATGGGATAAGGAGTGGGACTTTGTCTTAAAATATGATTTTTATGAGGCCAATATCGAATGGTTCGGCGGCGGCAGGCTCAATGCCTCAGCCAACTGCCTGGACCGGCACATGGATACCCTGAAAGACAAGGTGGCCCTCTACTGGGAGGGGGATGACCCCAATGAATCCAAAGCCTATACCTACGGCGATATCTACCAGCGGGTCAACCAGTTTGCCGGGGTTTTAAAATCCAGGGGGGTTAAAAAAGGCGACCGGGTGATTATCTATCTGCCGATGATCATTGAGCTCCCGGTGGCTATGCTGGCCTGCGCCCGCATCGGGGCCATTCACAGCGTGATATTCGGCGGTTTCAGCTCCGAGGCGATCGCGAACCGGATTACGGACTGCGGGGCAAAACTCGTGATCACCGCGGATGGCGGATACCGCGCCGGAAAGCCGGTTGCCTTAAAGAAAAACGTGGATGCCGCCATTGAAAGCTGCCCGGATGTCAAAACCGTGATTGTGGTCAACCGGACCGGCTCCGACGCCCAACTTGACGGCAAAAAGGAGATCTGGTGGGAGGAGGCCATAAAGGACCCGAATCTCCCCGAATATGTGGCACCCGAACCCATGGATGCCGAAGATCCGCTGTTTATCCTCTACACCAGCGGCAGCACGGGAAAACCCAAAGGCGTGGTCCACACCCACGGGGGCTACCTCCTCTACACGGCCATCACCACGCGCCTGGTCTTTGATTTAAAAGACGATGAAATCTTTTGGTGCACCGCGGATATCGGCTGGATTACCGGGCACAGCTACATCGTTTACGGCCCCATGATAAACGGCCTGACCGGCGTGATGTTTGAAGGCGTGCCCAGCTATCCGGATTTTGACCGCTTCTGGGCGATTGTGGAGAAATACCAGGTCAACAAATTCTATACCGCGCCCACCGCCATCCGGGCACTGGCCAAGGAAGGCGACGAACACGTGCACAAGCACGACCTCTCCTCCCTGACTCTTCTGGGAACCGTTGGCGAGCCAATCAATCCGGAGGCCTGGCGCTGGTATCTGCATCATGTGGGCCGGGACTGGTGCCCGATCATTGACACCTGGTGGCAGACCGAGACCGGCGGCCATATGATCACCCCGCTTCCCGCCGTAGCCCCGATCAAGCCCGGTTCCTGCTCCTTTCCCTTTTTCGGCGTGGACCCGGTGATTGTGGACGACACGGGAGAGCCGGTCAAATATCCGAATGAGGAGGGCATTCTCTGCATCCGTCAGCCCTGGCCGGGCATGGCCCGAACGGTCTACGGCGACCATGAGCGCTTCCGGGATACCTATTTCAGCCACGCGCCCGGGATGTATTTCACCGGCGACGGGGCCAAACAGGACGAAGACGGCTATTTCTGGATTATCGGCCGGATTGACGATGTGATCAATGTCTCCGGTCACCGCCTGGGCACCGCCGAGGTGGAGTCCGCCCTGGTGCTTAACAAGAACGTGGCCGAGGCCGCGGTGGTGGGGGTGCCCCATTCCATTAAAGGTCAGGGCATCTATGCCTTTATCATCTTAAAAAGCGGGGTCACCCCCTCGGATGAGTTGAAAAAAGAGCTCGTCGGTCAGGTTAGAAAGGAAATCGGCCCCATCGCCACCATTGATGTCATCCAATGGACCGATGGCCTGCCCAAAACCCGCAGCGGAAAAATCATGCGGCGGATTCTCAAGAAAATCGCAGCCGGTAAGGTGGATGAGCTGGGGGACACCTCAACCATTGCCGATGAATCGGTCATTGACAAACTGATCGAGGAACGGGTTGATATCTCCTCTCTATAAAAAAAACCGCCTGCCATGGGGATAAATGTCGGAGTCGCACGGGATGACCGGTTTTTGGAGCATAAAACCGGTCATTTTCATCCCGAACACCCAAAACGGCTGGATGCCCTCTACCGGATGCTGGACCGGTCATTTGCCGGCCGGCTTCAAACCTATTCGGCGCTGCCCGCGGCCATGGATCTGGTGGAAGCGGTCCATTCGCCGGAGCATATCCGGCGGATACTAAAGACCGCGGAGCAGCACGTTACCAATCTGGCACCGGATACGCCGGTATCGGAGAAATCCTACATGGCGGCCTGGCTGGCGGCCGGCTCCTGCATTCAGGGGGTGGATGCCCTGTTAAACGGTGACTGCCAGGCATTTTTTGCCCTCCTGCGTCCGCCCGGCCATCACGCACTGGCCAACCGGGCCGGCGGGTTCTGCATATTCAACAATATCGCCATCGCCGCCAGATATGCGCTAAACCATCACCGTTTGGAGCGGATCCTGGTGATTGATTGGGACGTCCACCACGGAAACGGCATTCAGGCGCTTTTCTACCATGATCCCCGGGTGCTCTATGTGTCCACCCATGACCTGATGCTCTACCCCTATTCCGGCGAGCCTGAACAGACCGGCACCGACTGGGGTGAAGGCTACACCATCAACGCTCCGCTGGGCCGATCCATGACCGATGATGACATCATCTGGCTGTATCAGGCGATCCTTTTGCCGGTGATCGAAACGTACCGGCCGGATTTGATAATGGTGTCCGCCGGTTTTGATGCCCACCGGGATGATCCGCTGGGCCGTTCCCGGTGGACCGAGTCCGCCTATGCCGGGATTACCCGGATGCTCGTTCATGCCAAAAAGGGGGTAGGCGATCCGCCGATATTTCTCGCCCTGGAAGGGGGGTATAACCCCGGCGCCCTTGTCAGCTCCGTTCAATCTGTGTTATTAGAATTACTTGAGAACGGCAGGCGAATGCCGGCGGTATCACCCACATATGAAAAGACCACGCATCTCGCCCACCGGCTGCTAAAAATTCACTCAAAATACGGACTCATGGCATGATTAAGGCAAGAATTCCGGCCCAGGATACGTCATCCGCCAACCTTAAATCCTATGAAGAAACCTGGCGGCAATTCGATTGGACAGATATTGAAAAAGAATTTTCCTGGTCCGGCAAAGACCGGATGAACATCATCACCGAATCCATTGATCGGTGGGCCCAGGACCCGGAACGAGCCGCTCATCCGGCCATGATTTTTCAGAAGCAGGGGGTTATTGAAACCTACACCTACCAGCAGCTAAAGGAAAAATCCTGCCAGTGGGCCGCCATGCTGGCAGAACGGGGATTTACCCAGGGCGACCGACTCATCACCCTGCTTCCGCCCTCGCCGGAAACCTTTTTTGCCATGGCCGCCTGCGCCCGGATCGGGGTGATTTTCTGTCCCATATTCGCCACCGCCGGCTTTTATGAGCTTGAAATCCGGCTGGAATCCACGGCCCCCAAAGGGGTACTTACCCATCCGGACCTGGTGGAAAAGCTTTCCTATGAGTTTGCCTCAAACGTCCAGTACATTTTCTTAACCCAAACCACCGGCCCCGGCCTGTTTTCCAATGAAACCCCGCTGGCGGCCGAAATCGACGCCATGCCCACGGAATTTCCGGCAGCCGCCCTGCCGGGCAACGCCCCGCTTTATATGATTTTTACTTCCGGCTCCACCCGCCCGCCCAAGGGCGTCATACACACGCATCAGGATATGGCCGGTATCCTTGCCTCCGCGCGATGGGTTTTGGATGTCAAGCCGGAGACCATCCTGTGGACGGATGCGGACCCGGCCTGGGTCACGGGAACGGTTTACGGGGGGCTGGCCCCGTGGCTTTGCGGGATCACGTCGGTCGTTCAGGGCGATCCGTTTACCGCAGCCAACTGGTACTGGACCATCGAACGGCATAAAATTTCGGTCTGCTACACCACCCCCAGGACCCTCCGGGACTTGATGGATGCGGGCGATGACCTGCCGTCCCGGTATGATTTAAAATCCCTCAGGCATATTGCCACCGTGGGCGCGCCGCTGGTACCGGATCTTTTCTACTGGGGCGGCAAATACCTCAACTGCTATCCGCACGACAACTGGTGGATGACCGAAACCGGGATCATCTGCATTGCCAATTACCCGAGCATGGATATCAAGCCCGGCGGGATCGGAAGGCCCATCCCGGGCATCAAAGCCGCCATTCTGGATGAAGCCGGTGAAGAGCTGCCGCCTTTGTCATTAGGCGAACTGGCACTGAAAGCCCCCTGGCCGGGGCTGATGCAAGATCTGTGGCACGACAGCGCCCGGTTCCAGAAATACTTCAGAAACGACCAGTGGTTTGTCACCGGAGATATCGCGCTCTGCGATGAGGAGGGCTATTTTTATCACCAGGGCCGAAACGATGATCTCCTAAAAGCCGGGGGCGACAAGCTGATCGGGCCGTTTGAAATCGAGCAGGTCCTGACCACTCATCCGGCAGTGGCCGAAGCCGCGGTCATCTCCAAGGGCAATGAGCCCGGGGAGGGGGCCTCCTACCTGAAATCGTTTCTGACCCTAAAAAAAGGATACATTGGCTCCAACCGGCTGAACTATGAGATCAAGGCCTACCTCAAGGCCAATTTCAGCGGCGATATCGAGCTGCGCGAAATCGTCTTCCTCGACGCCCTG
>DATGCF010000271.1:0-4368 GCA_035312245.1 Desulfosalsimonadaceae bacterium | reverse complement strand
ATCAAATCTTTTATCAATAAAGTAACATTTCCATAACCCGCCCACAAATCCTATCCATCGATCTTGTTGGCGCCTTTTTTAGAGAATCCAGCGTGCGGCTGATCCCATCAGGGCTTGTTAAACCGCGAAACATTCTTATATTTGACAATTGCCTTGACACACCAAAAAATTTTGTGGCAATTAGAATATTTTATTTTCGTTTCAGGAATTTGCCTGATTTTCAAAAGAGGGCTGACGGGTGAATCAAATTCCCACAAAAACTGTATTCAGCGGCATATTTATCGTGCTTATTTTCGGCGGGATCTTTACGCTGTCCATGCTGAACGCATGTCCGGTGGAGCGGGAAAACTGTCCGAACCATCGGAAGCCCGTGGCATTTCCCCATGACATGCACATGACGGAATTTGACTGCCTGGACTGCCACCATCTTTATGATAAACACCATAACAACATCCTAAATCCCATGGAACTCTATGCCGGCAACCCCCATGTCAAATGTGCCTCCTGCCACGGCCCCGGGCACAAACTCAATCGGCAGGAAGCCTTCCACCAGCAGTGTATCCGGTGCCATTTAGATTTCGGCCGGCTTGGCGCTGCCAACGGCGGCCCCAGTCTTTGCGGGGATTGCCATAAACCGACCAAGAAGGCCTCAGATGTTGTGATGATACTTGGAGAACCCCATGATTAAAGCCAAACCCAAACCCCTAGACGAAATTCTTGAATATATTGGGCCCTATGAAAACGTCCTGATCGCCGGATGCGGCGGCTGCGTTTCGGTCTGCCTGGCCGGCGGGCAGAAGGAAGTCAATATATTAAAATCCGAGCTCGATTTTGCGCTGCGCGATACCCGGGAAAACAAACAAATCACCGGTTACACGGTGGAACGCCAATGCAATGCCGCCTATCTCGGAGAGATCGACGCGTACGCGGAAACGGCCGACTGCATGCTTTCCATGGCTTGCGGGGCGGGCGCGCAGCTGCTCGCCGAGCGATATCCGCATATTCCCGTATTTCCGGCAGTCAATACCATTGCCATCGGCGTAGACCGGGATATTGGATTGTATGAAGAGCGCTGCCGGGCGTGCGGAGAATGCGTACTCGCCTATACCGGCGGCATATGTCCGGTGACCCGGTGTGCCAAGGGCCTTTTTAACGGCCCCTGCGGCGGCACCCAGGGGGACCGATGTGAAATCAGCCCGGAGGTGCCCTGCGCATGGCACGAAATCTTTGAACGCTTAAAAGCCCAGGGCCGGCTCGAGGATATCCTGAAAATCCGCAAACCCATGGAATGGCGCGATCAAATCCAGCGCAAATTTGTACAAAAAGGATATGAAAACAGGTACTTACAGGAAGACTAGACGAAATGGCATTTCAAGCACAGCTCCTGCAGATCCTTCAGGGGCCGATGGTCTGGGTCGCATTCATCATTTTTGTGGCCGGCATCATCGGCCAGAGTATTCGGCTCTACCGGCTTACCCGAAGAACTGAGCCGGAAAAGATTCAGTTTATCGCTAATCCCCGGAAAACCCAAAAAATTTCCGGTTGGCGGCGCTGGATGCCTTATCTGGGCCAGCTTAAAACCACCATGCTGGGAACCAGTCCGGTGCTCTCGGCGGTTACCATTATTTTCCATATCTGCCTGTTCATCACCCCGATATTTCTAATGGGGCACAATGTGCTGCTAAAAGCCGCCGTCGGGCTCCCGCTCCCCTATTTTTCGGAAACCACCTCGGATCTTTTGACCCTGATCGTTTTGTTCTGCGGCCTTTTTTTCCTTTTTCGCCGGCTGCTGTTGCCGCGGGTACGGGTCCTTACGACGCCCTATGATATACTGCTGCTGCTGCTGGCCATTTTCCCGTTTTTAACCGGCTTTTTGGCCCATCATCAGCTGCTGCTTGATTACCAGCTGATGATGATACTCCATATGGGATTTAGCGAACTGCTGCTGATCATGATCCCCTTTTCCAAATTTTTTCATATGATTTTCTTCTTTTTCGGCCGGTTTTTCATTGTCAATGAGTACAGCCTTGGGATGCCCCAACGCACCTGGCAATTCTAACTCTTAAGCGGAGACGCCCTATGGCCCACACCGATATTGATGCCGCGCCGATTCAACGGATTCTCAAAAACAACAAACGAGAGATCAAGCTGGGATTAAAGGTCTGCGCGCACTGCAGCCTTTGCGCGGAAAGCTGTTTCCTTTATGCGGCCACCAAGGATCCCAAATATATGCCCTCATATAAATTCATCAATTCCATCGGGCGATTATACCGAAAAAATGGAAAGGTAAGCCGCGAGGAGCTAACAAAAATCCGGGACATTGTATGGCATGACTGCGTATTGTGTAGCCGCTGCTACTGCCCGTTCGGGATCAATATCCCATCCCTTATCGCCCTGGCGCGCCAGGCCTGCCGGACCCAGGATCTGTATCGGGAATACGATAAGGAACCCATGGGAACGGCAACGTAAAAAGCCCAATTTCTGCGGACGCCAATTTTTTAGAGTAAGATTAAGATTAAGATTAAGAGTAAGACGGAAAAACCTTACACATTAAACCCTATACCGCTCCCGCCGCCCATTCCCGATAATTCTTCAGCTGCGGATAGTACAGCATCAGCCGAATCGGCCGGTTTTCCATAGCCCCGATGACGCGCGCATAGCCTGCCATCTGTTCCTGGTACCTTTCCTTTTCCCGGTCCAGAAAATCCTCCACTGATCCGCCCCTGTGGATACTGCTTTTATAGTCTACAATCCATCGCATTCCTGCATCATCGAGAAATGTCCGGTCAATGACCATGTTGACGAGCCTGCCGTCCAGAATACCGGACACTCTATATTCGCAGGCATCCCCGGCATGACGGGATAAAATCCACCGGCCCGTGGGATCCTCCAGCGTCTGCATCAGGGCGGATTTGACCTGGGCCACCCCTGCTTCCAGGCGTTCGTCGCTGATGCCGGCGCTTTTAAGATGCCGGCAGAACCGATGTGTCAATGCGCCCACGCGCTCAGGCGACCATTTTTCAAGCCCGTCCTCGCAAATGATCCGCAGCCAGCGGTGAACCACCGTTCCCATGCGGCGCACCGATTCCCCGGCCCAGTCAAACGGGGGACGGTCCGATGCCGGCACCAATCGATTCGGATCGGGTACCCCAACCCCCTCTAACCCCGGAGGCGGGGCTGGCGCCTGCCAGTGCGGGGACAGGCGCCGGATATAGGGGATTCTCACCTGATCCGCCGCCGCAGGTGACGGATCGCCTTCTGATGGATCCGGATGCTTCCGCTCACCAACTGTTTTTTGAAAGCGCTCATATACCACCGGCCACAAAGGGTAAAGCAGGGAAGCGGCATCCGGCGCCCGCACGGCGCCGGTCTCAGTGCCCGGCCTTGCCCCGCCCAGCAAATAAATCCGTTTTTTGGCCCGGGTCACCGCCACATAGAGCAGCCGGCCATCCTCATACGACCGCTTTTTTTTCTCAAACTGCCGGATATACTCATAGGTTCGGCTGGTCCGGGGGCCGGCCTCGGCGATGGGGGCCAAAAGAAGATCATTGCGGGATTTGCCCGATCGCTCAAGCCACATCAGGAGCCGCGATTCGGCCGGCGGGGGCGGCCTGTCCAGGCCCGGCAGTATCACGGTATCAAACTCCAGGCCCTTGGCCTTATGAATCGTCATCACCTGAAGCTTGGGGTCCGCCGCCGGATCGGGCCGGGCAAAAAGCTCGGCCGCTTTTGCTTCAAATGAAGGGATATCATCTAAAAGGCCGCTTCCGATCGCCTCATCCAATAGATCCAGAAAGGCCCTGGCATCGTCAAAATCCGCCTCGGAAAAACAGCCGGCCGGCCCGCCCAGCAAAAGCCACGCCCCCTCTACCAGGCGCCTTAACGACCGCCGCTCCCGGTTTAAAATCCGCGGCACCAGAATATCCCGGCACCGCTTGGCCCGGACCTGGCCGTCAGGGCTTAGCCGGTTGATACGATCCGGATCCGTTAAAAGATCGATAATGACTTGGTCGGGCGCATCGCCGGCCAGGGCATGGAGATCACTAAGGGTCAGCCCGCACCAGGGCGCACGAAGTATGGCCAGCCAGGCGATGCGGTCTGCCGGATGCGATATGGCCCGGGCCAGGGACAAGAGGTCCTGGATCACGGGCCGGTTTTTAAGGGATTCGATATCAACCGCGGTAAAGGAAATATCGTTTGCCTTGAGATGCTTTAGGATGATCTCCAGATGAGGGCGGCTTCGGACCAGCACCGCAATGCTGACGCCCGGATCGCTTGACTGGGCCTCACGGATACACGCCAAAACGGTTTCCGCCTCCTGCTTGGCATCCGGCGGAATAAACGGATGGATTTGCACCGCCAAAGGCA
>DATGCF010000270.1:0-5465 GCA_035312245.1 Desulfosalsimonadaceae bacterium | reverse complement strand
CAAAAGTTACCTTCTGCAAAAATAACGTCACGGCGGCATAAACCGCTTTTTGCGAAGCCATCAAACGTTAATCCGGGCACCAATTTCCTTCAAACGCCCCTCCAAATCCGATGCCACCTCGGCCATCTCAGCGAGCTGACTGACCACCTGGGCGCCCTCATCCTGATGCTTTCCCGCAAACCCGCCTAACTGGACCAGGTCACTGGTAAAATCATGAAACCGGTCCATAATTTCCGTGTACAGCTGATCAGACACCGCATCCACCAGCTTAAACAGGTACTGGAATTTTATATTTTCCTTGTAATTCTTAAACTGAAAGGAAATCCCCTCCTCGGTCTCGCGCTTCATCCGTTTGGCCGCGGTTTTAAGCACTGCCTGCCCCTCGGCTGCCGATTGCCCGGAAGATCGGCGGAATAGCCGCTTAACGCGGCTGACCAGGTTCTGCATCCCAAAGCGCATGATCGCCTCGGTTTTAATCGCCTTGCTGTAATTCATGGTGGTGGCAGCCGGCGGCAGTTCCAGGCCATGCTCTCTTTTTATGGCCTGAAAGTCAGGCATGGGGATTTCCACATTCCCTTCCGCCATCGGCTCAAGCCCTAAATTTTCCAATACCGCATTGTACTGCGACATGGCATCGACCACCATGGCCTCATAGGGGCCGGTGATAGTTGAAAAATATTCCTTGATCCGATCTTCTTCGGTTTTGATGAAATTAAATATTTTCGGATTCACAGTTTCCGCCATAAACGCGTCCAGTTCATGGGTAAACTCCTGGAATACCATGTATAAGGCATCGGAAAACCGGCCGGCCGCCAGATATTCAGCATACTTTTCCGCTGAAATGGAATAGTTTCTGACAAACTCAGTAACCGGCGCCACTGCTTCGCCGTAGCGCGGGTCCAGATAATCATCCACCTCTTTTTTCAGATCCCGCTTTACCTGCTGAACCGTGCCTTCTACCGTGCTTTGGATCATGGACTGGACACGGTTGATCCGTTTCTGCTCAGCCTTTATTTTCTTTATCAGCTGGGCGGATTCATCGGAGCCCTTGCCCAGGATATCCCGGTTCATCCGGCACCATTTTAATATGCCGGCGGCAATCATCGTAAGCCGGTCCAGGGGGGCTTTGAACAAGAGCGTATAGCGCTGGTTCGTTACGATTTCATGAAACGCCCGGTGAAACCGCGCCTCTTCGGCATCGGAAAACGATGCCAGATTTTCCTCCCGCTGCCACATGTCAAGCCGCTTTTGGTCCTTTTCGGAAAGCCGATCCGACAGGGACTGAAACAGGCTGTACAAGGCTGAAAACTTATAAACTTTGGGGTCCGTGCGGATAATGCCCAGATCATCTTTGATCTTATCAACCAGCTGGTTTAAATCCTCGGTGCCCTCATGCTCGCCGAAATCAAAATTAACGACAAACACGATATGCTCGATAAACCCCATGCGGCGGATCATGGATAAAAAATTAATATCCGCCTGGCGGATACCGGTACGGCTGCTGATGACATATACCAGCAGGTTGGCGGAAAGCAGATAATCCTGGATCATGGCCAGATGCAGGGGGTTCGGCGAGTCACTGCCCTGGCAGTCCGCAATTTCAATATTGGGCGCAAGATTTTCAGAATCCACCTCAAGCGAAATATCTTTTAAGTAAAACGCAAGGGTATCATTGCCTGAAAAGTCCTGATGGCTGGCAAACTGCTCGCCGGTAAATTCTTTGACCACATTGTCTTCACCGATGATTTCCCGGACGCGTTCATAGCCCTCCAGATAGGCGGAAAGGGAAAGGGAATTTAAATTCCGGGTGTCATTGGTGACGAGATCGCGGGTGGAAAGACTCTTAAGGGCCAGCGCCAACGCCTGACGGTCGGATGAATCCCGGATATCAAATGATGCCTTTCGCCCCCCCCATTCCGAAGACGGAAACAGGGCGAGCGCCCTTTGAATATCCGCATTGACCTCCGCCCAGGACTTGAAATACAGACGGGCTTTAAGCTGGGAGCCGCGCCGCAGGCGGGTGACCATAGAGGTGATCACACCGGCCCCGCGCTTTAAATAATCCCCGGCCAGCATGGCGTTTATCAAAGTAGACTTCCCGGATTTGATGGCCCCCACCACGGCCACCCGGATCAGGTCATCGTCAAGCTGTCCGGCGATTTTGTGGCAGGCGGTTTCCCATTCCTCGAAAATCTGCTCGGACGTTGCCGGCACCGTTCGGGCCCGCCGCATTAACTCGCAGATCGACTGGTTAACTGCCTGAAGCTCGAATTTCAAATTGTCATAGTCCTGCATACGAACGTCAGTTCTCCTGTATTGAACCTATATTGAACCTAAATTGAAAATCCCGGAGGGTTCCAAATTTTTGAACTGAAAAATTATTCAATATCCTAAAATTAATTTAAAAATTAAATTTTCAAAAATTTGAAACGCTCAATTTAGGTTGAAGTTTTTATTACATTCCGATGTGCAATTGTCAAAGGGATTTCAATGCGGTCTTATTTTCCATTTTCCCACGGTAAATTTGTTCTGTTTTTCAGGCAGGCACGGTGGCCTGCCCTGCGCAAGGGGAAAAACGGCCCTTCGCAGGGTCGGCCACCGCGCCGACCGTTCGTCCTTGTGAAATTCTCTGGTTTATGTTATAGTTAATTCACTTTTTTGCAAAAAGTCCGTTAGGAATATAAATCAAGAGGAAATCGGCATATGTCTCAAAAACATCCTGAATGCCCGCTGTATAATCCTTTAAACTGCAAGGAATACTATAATCCCAAGCTGTGTGCATTCGTTCGCAAAGACAAGAAGTGTTTGAAGAAAAAAAAGCCCAAAACCAAAAAACAATCGAATGAAACTGAAAATCAGCCGTCAACCGCCGCAGAATCCAACAAAACAGCGGCTGAGTCATAATCACCCCCTCACCAGATTAACCTCTCATGGCTTCGGTCCATCCATCTCTTTCACGGCTTCGGCAGGATGCGGCAGCGATTTTTCAATCCGGAATCGATGCAGTAAACGCTGAAGCCGCTATATCTAAAGCCTGCGAAATCAAGAACGATCAGCTTCACATCCAGAACGCCCCATTTGATTTACCCGACTATGCGAATATATACGTCATCGGCGCGGGCAAAGCCTCGGCCGATATGGCGGTGGCCCTGGAATCGCTTCTCGGGGATCGGATTGCCGGCGGGGCGATCACGGTTAAATACGCCCACACGCGGCCGCTCAAACATATTAATCTGATTGAGGCCGGCCATCCCATACCGGATGACAGTGGGCTGAAGGGGGCGCAGCGGATTCTGGAAATTGCGGATCAGGCAAACCAATCCGACCTAATCATCTGCCTGCTCTCCGGCGGCGGCTCCGCCCTTTTGCCGCTCCCGGCCGAATCCTTGACGCTTTCTGACAAGCAGGCTGTCATCCAGACCCTGTTGGACTGCGGCGCAACGATTAACGAGATAAACGCCCTGCGCAAACACATCTCCGCCATTAAAGGGGGGCGGCTGGCAAGCAGAGTCTGGCCGGCGACCCTTATCACCCTGATCCTCTCCGATGTGGTGGGGGATAAGCTGGATGTGATCGCGTCGGGACCGACCGTGCCGGATCCCAGCACCTTTTCGGATTGCATAAAAATAATTGAATCCTATTACCTCAAAAACCGCATCCCGGAATCCGTGCTAAGGCATTTGGAGCTGGGTGCCTCCGGCGGTATTGAAGAAACACCGAAATCGGATGCCGAGGCATTTAACCGAACCTTTAATTATATTGTCGGAAGCAATATTACCGCGCTTGACGCGGCCCGTAAGACCGCTGAAAATTTGGGTTACCATACCCTGATTCTTTCTTCCATGATACAGGGGGAGACCCGGGACGCAGCCCGGGTCCACACCGCGATTGCCAAGGAAGTCCGGCAAACCGAAAATCCCGTCGCTCCGCCGGCGTGCCTGCTCTCAGGCGGAGAAACCACGGTCACGATGAAGGGGGACGGCCTTGGCGGCAGAAACCAGGAGTTTGCCCTGGCCGCAGCCCTCGATATCCGGGATGAAACCATGATGGTGATCTTAAGCGGCGGCACGGACGGCACGGACGGCCCGACAGATGCGGCCGGCGCCATTGTTGATGGCACCTCTGTTCAAAAGGCCGAGAGCAAAGGCCTATCCCCTTATACCTACCTCAACAATAACGACAGCTACCATTTTTTCAACCAGACCGGGGAGCTTTTGACGACCGGGCCGACCGGTACCAATGTGATGGATTTGCGGATTGTGCTGGTGGGGGAAGTTTATTAGTTCGTTTTTAAAAAATGCACAATAAATCTTATAATTCCAAAATATTACGCTGTTGTCATTCCGAGAAGCGACAGCGACGAGGAATCTTGTTTGTAAAAGATTTCTCGCTGCCGCTCGAAATGACAGGATGAAATATGATCGTACTCAGTCCCGCGCAAGCGGGACGGTACTCGTACTCGTACTCGGAAATTTTAAAAGCCGCTTACGAGCACGAGCACGAATCTCTGAATAGCTCCCTATAAATCTTATAATTCCAAAATATTACGCTGCTGTCATTCCGAGAAGCGACAGCGACGAGGAATCTTGTTTGTGCCTTCATTGAACGGATTTTCAAGTTTGCCGCAGATACAAGGAAAATGATGTCGAGCTATAGTTGCCTATGCGAGACGTCATTTGACGCCGTAGATGCGGTGAAATTGGAAATCCTCGTGACAAAAAAAGGGTTGAGCCCCCGAGGACTCAACCCTTGTGTATGCTTTTGCTTGGAGGCGGCATCCGGATTCGAACCGGAGAATATCGGCTTTGCAGGCCGTTGCCTTACCACTTGGCTATGCCGCCAAAAAAAAATGGAGCGGGAAACGAGATTCGAACTCGCGACTTCAACCTTGGCAAGGTTGCACTCTACCACTGAGTTATTCCCGCTCAAAAAATGTAATCTTATACCTAAATATTTTTGATTTGCTTGTCAAGCGCAAATTTCACTGATGCCCACGCTAAATTCCTTCTAAGTAGCTTCACGGTTATTCGGTTTTGGCTATTAGGTATTAGTTGAATGAAATCAAAACTTTATGATTTAATTAGTTCATGGTTCACAGTTCACAGTATAAAAGACTCATCGCTTTTGGCTTTGGAAAAGGCTTATAAAAAAGGGCAATTTCCTTTAAGTCCCCCTTTGCAAAGGGGGATTTAGGGGGATTTTTCATCATGGCCCAATACAAATCCCCCCAATCCCCCCTTTTTCAAAGGGGGGCTACGGTGGCAACCTATTTCAAAGGGGGCTCAGGTGGCGGCCTTTTTCGAAGGGGGCTCAGGTGGCGGCTATTTTCAAAGTGAACTCAGGTGGTGGCCTTTTTCAAAGGTGCGGCACAGCTCAAGGCTTACAGTTTGAAAAACTTAGTGCCTTTACCCGATAGCAAAAGTTACTTTTGAGCTCGGTCCCGGGGGCACGGCCCGGGGGGAATA
>DATGCF010000269.1:0-3213 GCA_035312245.1 Desulfosalsimonadaceae bacterium | reverse complement strand
AGGCTTACGCCAGCCTGGGCAATATAGGACAATCCGGCCATTTTTGCAAATACCGGCGGATCACCGCTCAGCCGGCCGGATAACCAGGCGCTTGTCCATATAAAAAACCCCCGCCCCATCGCCAGGAGCACCGCCAGCATCCAGGTCTGTCGGAGTACGGACAGGTTCAAACCGGCACCGATCAGGGAAAAAAACAGAATATAGACCGGAAGGGAGAGCCGATCGAGCCGTTGGATAAAAAAAAAGCCGTTTTGGGTAAAATTGCGAATAAAAAATCCCGCGGTCATGCAAATCAGCATGGGTTCCAGGTGGAAATGGATCTTATAGAACCGATCCAGCAGCTGGACAAATTGATCAGAAAAAAAAGTCACCACGAATGCGACAGCTAGAATAAATACCGGAATTTCAGCGCCCACCCGCCGCATAAAAAAATCAATGATCCAGCCCATCCCCAGTCCGGCCAAAACAGAGCCTGTCACCGCCATCCCCACGGTTAATAAAAAAATCATATCCAGGCTGGCATCCGCCTGGACAACGGCCACAGCTATAGAAACCGTTGCCGCAAACAGCGCTATCACCAGCACATCAATAATCAGGGTAACACCTAGGATGCTTTCCGTGAATGGCCCTTTGGCCCTGCATTCACTGATAATGGCCATTGCCGAAGATGGCGAACGGGCGATTGACAGGACACTGATCACGGCAGCCGCTGAGAAAAGAACCGGCAGGGGGGCGTCAGTGAGAAAGGGAATCAGTTTTCGGCCCAAAAGAATCAAGCCGAAAATTCCGGCAAAAACCCCGGCCACCTGAAACAGCACACCCAAACAGATACTGCGGCGCCGCTTTTTCAATTCAGCCAAATCCAGCTCTCCACCGGCTGAAAGGGCGATCACCGCCAAGGCCAGATTATCTAAAAGCTTTAATTCAGTCACCGTATCCGAGGGAATAAAATTGGCCACATACGGGCCGGCAAGCACACCGGCAATGATATATCCGGTAATTTTCGGCAGATTCAACCGGGACAGGATATCACCCAGCAGATAGGCCGCAAGCAGCAAAAAACCGAAGGAAAGGGAAAGACGCGCGCCTTCCGGCCGATCCCAGGCCCCGGCGCCGGTAATGACAAGCGCCATGAAAATAACAATAAGCAATAAGCCGGCAAGCCGCCTCACCCCACCTCCCCCCAGGTTCGCGTCAACAGCTTTCGGGTGATTTCCGGACTGATCAGCTCATTGATGATCACAGCAATGACGAGCATGCCCACAATCTGATTCATAAGGGGGCTGCTGCCCGCCAGATAGAGGTCCATGGCCATGGCAATAGCAACCCCGCTTTGCGACAAAAAGAGCAGCCCGAACCATGGCGTGGCCTTGACATCCTTTGCAATGAAGCGGGCCGCCGCATATCCGCCCAGTATTTTGCCGCAGGTCCGGAAAAACAGATAGGCGGCCGCCAGGCTGATGCTTATCCCTGCTGCCGGCTCCCACACGGCGCCCGCCAGGATGAGAAATACGATATAAAATGGCTTTTCCTGACGGGCGACGGCCATAAACACCCGGTCTTTCGAACCCGGCAGATTGGCCGCTGTCACGCCCGCAATCATGTTAACAAACAGGGGGGAAAGGCTGAAAAAGATGGCCACCCCGCCGGTAAAGGTAATAATGCCGATAATAAATACCCAGAGTTCATCTTCCGCACAATGGACCTGGATCAGCAGATGCAGGAGAAATCCCATGCTGATGCCGAAAACAATTGATACCCCGATCCATTGCAGAAACGGCAAAAAATCAATACCAAGGGGCGACGGCGCGGCATACAGGGCGCATGCGGCCAAACCAAAAAAAGTGAATCCGAGGAGCGGATCAAATCCGGCAATATAACGGATCAAATCCACATTCGAATTGGTACGGTGTCCGCCTTCATTTACAATCAGGGCAATTATGGTGGGGGAGGTGCAGCAGGCCACTGCGCCCACCGCCATCGCCAGGGCAGCAGCCGGCATATCGAAACGCATTTGATGCAGAAGCCAAATAAACGGGACAAATACCAGTAAAAACGTAACTGTCGCCTGTATCAGGGCAGCAGAGAAAAACGCGCGCGGAAAGCGGCTTATCTTCTCCTTTTCAAACTGAAGCCCGAAAACCAGGCCGAAATAACCCAGGCCCAAACTGAACAAAGGGCCCAGCCGAGCAATGGTGGCATGATCCAGGAGGCCCATGAATTGGTCCCCAAGGGCCAGTCCGATGAAAATAAATTCCGTGCCGGTGAGAAAAAAGAATCTGGCGCCTGAGGGCAGCGGCAGGCGGACAAAGGTTTTGCGATACCCCACCAGGGCGATAGAAACCAGAATCACTAAACCGATAATGGTCTTGGCCACCTATCGGATCTCCTCTGCCAAACCTTCCACGTGAAATACCGGTAAGGTAAACATGATCCCGGATCCCGGGGATTCAAAATTGTCGCACACTTCGCGGGCCAGATGAAAGGCTTTTTCACGGGATTCCGAATCCACCACGGACATGATCATATACGTATCCGCCCCCCAGCCGGGAAAAAGCGATTTAAATCCTGTAAATATGGGAATTTCAGAGGATATAATCTGTCCCATGCCCCGTACGTCAACCACAGTGGCCCCTCTCAAACCGAGTTCCAGAAAGCCGGTGAGGATATCCTCCACCTGGTGGTGATCCTTGACCACGATCACCACCAGCTGCATTTTTTCTTCAGGGCTATTCGACATGCCGGGCATCCTCTCGCGCGATAAGGTCGTAAATCTCCTTGGAGCCCATGGATTGGGAGGCTGCCTTTAGAATTTCCCCGCTTTTAATCAGGCGGGCGATGCGAGCCAGCAGCTTGATATGAAGGCCGGTCTCCCCGGGCGGACTGACCAGCAGAAACACCATGCGGACGGGGCTTTGATCAATGGCGTCAAAATCAATGCCTTTGGCCGTGAGGGCAAGCAGGCAGACGGTTTGGGGCAAGCCGTCAACAGTGGCATGGGGAACCGCCACGCCAAAGCCGATACCCGTGCTGCCGGCCTCTTCGCGCTCAATCAGCTTCCGGCACAATTCATCCGGGCTGACGTCCGGATAGCGGTCTGCCAACCGGCGGGCAAGCAGTGCCAGCAGACCAGCCTTGTCATCCGCCTTCAAACCGGTGAAAATCAGGCTTTGATCCAGATAATTAATCAATTTCATAACGATCCGCTTTCCA
>DATGCF010000268.1:0-41244 GCA_035312245.1 Desulfosalsimonadaceae bacterium | reverse complement strand
TGTTTTTAAAATATATAAAATTTCAGGTTGTTAACCGAATCTTACCTTGCCGTTTACCTGATTTTTTGATATTTTTTAAATTATTCATAATTTATCATACAGGATGGTATCAATGAACCATACGGCAAAAAAATTCCGCCTGTTAACCCGCGGCGACCTGGACGGGTTAATATGCGCGGTGTTGATTAAATATTTGGATATTGTCGATGACATCCAATTAATCGATCATCGGAGTCAGATGCAGGCCCAAGAAATCGACGTCACGGACCGGGATATCACCACCAATCTGCCCTATGTGCCCGGGGTGCATCTGGCCATTGACCATCACTTGTCCGAGACCCTGAGGAACCGGAAGGATCCCCAGCATGTCATTGATCCGGATGCGCCCTCAGCCGCCCGGGTGGTTTATAATTATTATGGTGGCCGAAAGGTTTTTCCCGCGTTTTTTGATGAAATGATGACGGCGGTGGATAAAGCGGATTCCGGCCAATTCAGCCGGGAAGAGATCCTTAATCCCGACGGCTGGCCGCTTCTGAATTTTCTGGTGGATCAGCGGACCGGAATTGAGGCCTGGGGCGAATATCGCATTTCCGAGGGACAGTTCAAGCTCGATCTGATCGATTATTGCATGACAATGCGGATTCATGAGATTCTTGACGTCCCGGATGTTAAGGAGCGGGCCGAGGTCTACTTCACCTACGAAAAGCAGTATAAGGAGCAGCTCAAGGCCCGGGCCACCATGGTTTCCAATATCGTGGTCTTAGATTTCAGGGATCAGCCGCTTATATACCCGGGCAACCGGTTTATCGTTTATGCGCTGTTTCCGGAATGCAATATTTCGGTTCTGATCCGGCGGGATACGGACAAGGATCAGGTGACGTTTTCGGTGGGAAAATCGATCATCAATCCGACGTCTCAAAAAAATATCGGAAAAATCATGCTGCATTACGGCGGCGGGGGACATCGGGCGGCAGGCGCCTGTCATGCGGCCACCGATCAGGCGGACAGGGTCTACCAGGAACTGATCGCCGTCTTAACCGACGAACCCTGATAAATAAATCAAAAAGGATTATACGAAAATGACCAGCCAAGCGCTAACCAGCCTGCCGGTTTGGGAAAAACTGGCATCCAGTGCAGAAAAAATGGAACTGCCGGAGTATCATCTCAAGCATTTTGTTGAGCAGGAAAACCGGCTGGAGCAATGTTCGATTTCAGGGGGCGGGCTATTTTATGATTACTCCCGCCAGCGGGTGGATGATCAGATTATGGGTTACCTGTTTGAACTGGCGGAGATCCGAAAAGTTTCCGAAAAGTTTAATCAAATGATGAGTGGCGCCCCTGTCAATGTCACCGAGGACCGGGCAGCCCTGCACACGGCCGCCCGCCAGTTTTCCGAGACACCGGTCTATGATGCCGGCCGAAACGTGATCCCGGATTTAATGGCCGTTCGGGATCAGATCAGGGAGTTCGCAAAGGCGGTCCATAATGGGGAAATAAAGGGCTCAACCGGCCGGCCGTTTAAGGATATCGTGGTGATCGGCATCGGGGGGTCCTATTTAGGGACGGAATTTGTGGCCACTGCGCTTTCCGACCAGGCAGATCAAGGCATGAACCTTCATTTTCTCTCCAATGTGGATACGGATAATTTCAGCCGGATTGCCGACCGGATCGATGCGGAAACCACCCTGTGGATTGTGATTTCAAAAAGCTATACCACCACGGAAACCATAGCCAATTTAAACCAGGCCAAGGCGTTTATGAAAGACCGTGGGATTACACCGGAATCGCATCTGGTCACGGTGACCAGCAAGGGCAGCCCCGGTGATGATCCGGACAACCCGGCGCTTGCGACATTTTACATGTTTGACTATATCGGCGGGCGGTTCAGCGTGACCTCTGCCGTGGGCGGGGTACCGTTGAGCCTGTATCTAGGCTATGACCGGTTTGAAAGATTTTTAAAAGGGGCGGAAGAGATGGACCGCCATGCGGCCGGGGCTCCGCCCCAGCAGAACGGGCCGTTAATCGCCGCCCTGATCAGCATTTGGAACAACAATTTTCTGGGGTACCCGGCCCAGGGCATCATCCCCTATTCCACGCCCCTTTCAAAGCTTGCCCCTCATATCCAGCAGCTATACATGGAATCCAACGGCAAGGCGGTGACCGTTCATGGAGAGCCCCTGGAAGTGGATGCCGGGGTGATTGTTTTTGGCGAGCCGGGCACCAATGCCCAGCACTCCTTTTTTCAGCTCGCGCACCAGGGTCGGCCGTTTCCCATTGATTTCATCGGTGCGCTCCATCCCGCATGCAGCGGCTATAATGCCACTTCCAAAGGGGTTACCAACCATCAGGAGCTATGGGCCAATATGATTGCCCAGTCCCAGGCGCTTGCGATCGGCAAATCAGATGGCAATCCGGCGCGCACCTTTTTCGGCAACCGTTCCTCCTCCACCATTGTATTGAACAGTCTGGCACCTGAAAATATCGGCCGGCTGCTTGCTTTTTACGAGGCAAAAACGGTTTTTGAGGCCTTTATCTGGGATATTAACCCATTTGATCAATACGGGGTGGAGCTGGGAAAAACCATGGCGTCGGATATCCGGAGCGAAATCGCCCGGAAAAATGAAAATCCCGATTATGACATCGATAACCGGGATCCCATCCGCAAATTTTATCTCGAAAAACTATTCGGCGGCGGATTTTAGGGCACGCGGTAGACCATAGCGCCCCATGTCACGCCCGCGCCCAGACCGGAAAAGACGAGGATGTCATTTTTCTTGAGCAGGTTCTGCTCGAATGCCTCGTCAAGGGATATCGGAATCGTGCCGGCAGTGGTGTTGCCGTAGCGCTGGATGTTGTTATACATTTTGTCATCCGGCAGCTCCAGAGCCTTTTGGTAAAACTGGTTGATTCTCAGGTTGGCCTGATGCGGGAAAATCATATTCACATCCGCAACAGAGAAGCCGGCTTTTTCCAAGGCTTCAATGGTTACTTCCGGGAGGCGCTTGACCGCAAGCTTGAAGATCCGGGAGCCATCCATCTTGGGATAATGCCGCCGGTCTTTCATGCCGTCTTCGGTAATCCGCGGATTCAGGCGGGAAGCCGGCAGTTCCACCATCAAAGATTCGGCATATTCGCCCTGGGCATGCAGACAGGAGGAAAGAAGCCCCACCGGTTCTTCCGTGTCCATGGCTTCCACACAGACCGCGCCTGCCCCGTCCCCAAAAATAACGGTGACATCCCGCCCTTCGGTGGAGAGATCCAGGCCGGTGCTGTGAACTTCCGCCCCCACCAGCAGAATTCGTCTGGCCATACCGCTTCGGATATAGGCATCAGCGATTTCGAGCCCGTATAAAAAACCGGTGCACTGCTGCCGGATATCAAGAGCGCGCGTTTGTTTCAGCCCCAGCTTATGCTGCAGCAGGCATCCGGAGCCGGGAAAAAAAATGTCCGGGCTCAGTGTGGCAAAAATGATGAGATCAAGGTCTTCGGCTGTCCAGCCGGCCCTTTCAAGCGCAATTTTGGACGCTTCAAGCCCCAGATCTGAAGCCCCGACATTGCCTTCCTCCGGAATCCATCGCCGCTCTTGAATCCCGGTCCGCTGAACGATCCATTCATCCGATGTTTCCATCCATTGGGTCAGATCATGGTTGGTAACCACTCTGTCCGGCAAATAGCGGCCTGTGGATTTAATTACTGTTCTCGTCATATGGCGTGACTCCTTCCTTCCGGGATTTCCAATTTCACCGCATCTACTGCGTCAAATAATGTCTCGCATAGGCAACTATAGCTCGACATCATTTTCCTTGTATCTGCGGCGAACTTGAAAATCGCTCAATTTAGGTCAAATTTTAAATAAACCGGCATTTTTTGCAAGGGATTTTAAGCCCTGGGGTAAGCGCAGCATGACCTTAAAATTTCATGTAATACTTGAGAAAAAAACAATAAAGCGCCGACATTCAGTTTAATTTGAATATCGGCGCTTTTAAGTAACCTATGGGCTAAAATTTTCTGAGTGCCCTGAATGTCCTGTCGGTGTTTACTCTACAGAGGGCATGGAGCCGGTCATCTCCGGGCTTGGGCTGCTGCTTTCGGGCATGTTGATTTCAACATCCCCGGCCTCTTTAAGATTTTCAACATAGCTGGGCAGCTGGTCCTTGACCTTCTGCTGCTCGAGCTGTTGTTTGATTTGATCCTTTACCTCGTCAAAGGTTTTTTTGGAAGCCGTCTTTTTGTCTTCTGCCTTGATCAAGTGATATCCGAACCGGGTTTCGACAACATCACTGACGTTGCCGACTGCCAGGGAGAAGGCCGCCTCTTCAAAGGGCTTGACCATCTGGCCTTTGCTGAAATAGCCGAGGTCGCCCCCGCGCTCGCTGCTCGGACATTCGGATTCTTCTTTGGCGACTTCTGAAAATTTTTCGCCCTCTTCAATCCGTTTTTCAAGTTCTTTGATTTTTTTCCTGGCCGCCTGCTTTTCTGCCTCATCCGCTTCGGCATCGGTTTTAATCAGGATGTGCCTGGCTTTCACCTGTTCCGGGGTCTCAAATTGATCCGGATTGTTCTCATAATAGGCATTTAATTCTTCATCAGTAATTTCGATGTCAGAGGCGATTTCCTGTTCAATCAGCTTCTGAATCGCCATGTTCGTTTCGATTTCACTGCGAAGCAGCTCCTCAGTGTAGCCCAATGCAGAGAGCTGCTGTTTATATTGGTTCTCATCCGGAAACTGCTGTTTGAACTGCTGCATTTGGGAATCAATAGCTGCCGGATCCACCTCAATGCCCATTTCCTGGCTTTTCTGATAAAGCAGCTCCTTTTCCACCATGTTATTGACCATATCCTCCTTTATGCTTTCCAGCCGACTTTCATCCAGCTGCTGGCCTGAGCTGGCCGCCCGTTTTTTGATCAGGGAGAGCTTCTGGTCAAGCCTTTCCTGGGGAATTTTTTCTCCGTTAACAATAGCGACATAGCTGTCTGTTTGATTTTCTGTTTTGGCCTCTTTTTCATCTGCCGTGCAGGCCGGTGAGGCCAGCAGAAAGGCAAGGCTCAGAATGACTACCGTATTGGCTAGAATACGCATAAAAAGATCCTCCTTGAGTTATTTATTAGTGATTTTGATAAATTCTTATGCGACGGCGCATTTTTTGGGGAAAGTACCAATCTCTCCGAATCCATACATCGCCTGTGTGACCTACAGCCCATCGGCATTGTGGAATCAGGGAAACCTGATGGTGGACTATAGAATGGGTAGACCGGATGTGTGAATGAATGGTCGGGACGGCAGGATTTGAACCTGCGACCCCAGCGTCCCGAACGCTGTGCTCTTCCAGACTGAGCCACGTCCCGACATTTGGCTGCCATTTTTATGGCATAAATTATCCCCTGTCAATTAAAAAATGAATCATAACTATGGTTTTCAAGGATGTCAAAACCATTTATTTAGTGCCCGAACGAAAACCAGGATTTTTTGTCAAGATCAAGGAAGGCGAAAATTTTAACCGCAGGCATACTGAAGTATTCTGAGGATTAAAATTTGAGCCTGACACAGATATTGGCGAAAAAGACGGTTTTCGTTCAGGCACTATTTAAGCGTCTATGTTCAGGCTTTTACAAACGAATTCTTGAGCACGATGGTTTCTGTTCGGCCCGGACCAACGGATATAATATCAATCGGCGTTTCCGTTAAGACTTCAATTCGGTTGAGGTATGCCTTGGTGCTATCCGGCAGCTCCGCATAGGATCGGATGCCCGATATGTCCTCACTCCAGCCGGAAAGGGTTTCATAGACCGGCTCGCAATCCGCCAAAATTTTTAAATCTGCAGGAAATTCGGGGATTGATTTTCCCTTACAGGTGTAGCCAGTACAAATTTTAACCTCATCCAGGCCGCCCAATACATCCAGCTTGGTAATGGCCAGGCCGGTCAGACTGTTTAGGCGGACGGCATTTCGAAGTATCACCGCGTCCACCCATCCGCATCGGCGCTTTCGGCCGGTGGTAGCGCCGAATTCCGCTCCTTTCTGCTGTATCTGTTCGCCGATTTCATCAAACAGTTCGGTGGGAAATGGCCCCTGCCCCACCCGCGTGGTATAAGCCTTGGCGATTCCCGTCACATCCGTGATCTGCTTCGGCCCAACGCCGGCTCCGCAACAGGCATTGCCGGATACGGTGTTAGAGGAGGTCACATAGGGGTATGTGCCATGATCAATATCCAGATGGGTGCCCTGGGCGCCTTCAAACAACACCTGTTTGCCTTTTCGGACATTTTGATCAATAAATACAGAAATATCAGAAATATATGGGGAAAGGCGCTTCCGGTAACCGGCATGATCGGAAATGATTTCATCCGCAGAAACCCCGTCAGTGGCATAGAATTGCTTAAGCGCAAAATTTTTTTCTTCTGCCGCGGATTTGACTTTTTCGGCAAATATCTCTTCATCGGCTAAATCAATAAACCGGATACCCCGGCGTGAGGCCTTGTCCTCGTAACAGGGGCCGATGCCCCGGCCGGTGGTGCCGATCCGCTGTTTGTGATTGGCTGCTTCCCGGGCCGCATCCAGTTTTTTGTGATAAGGCATTATGGCGTGGGCTTTTTCGCTGATTTTTAATTTTTCCGGACTGACATCAATGCCCTTCTGGATTAAGTAATCAATTTCTGAGATCAGCACCTCGGGATCCACCACCATACCGTTTCCGATCACACAGGTTTTTCCCTGCAGAATGCCGGACGGGACCAGGTGGCTAATAAACTGCTCCCCGTCAACAACCATCGTGTGGCCCGCATTGTTGCCCCCCTGAAAACGGACCACAATATCGGCATATTCCGCCAAAAGATCAACAATCTTTCCCTTGCCTTCATCCCCCCATTGGGTTCCCACAATGACGATATTTGCCAATGTCATCTCCTTCTCTGTTATTGCTCGTCAAAAAATCCGCTCTTCTGATTCCGCCGTTTCTGCTTGAAAAAATCACGCATCAGCCGCCTGCATTCGGGCTCGCACACGCCGGCAATGATTTCCGGATGATGATTCAGCCGCTCATCCGCAGCCAATTGGTAAAGGGAGCCTGCAGCGCCCCACTTGGGATCCGCCGCGCCGAAAACCACCCGCTTGATCCGGGCATGAATCAGCGCCCCCATGCACATCACACAAGGTTCAATAGTGACATACAGCGTCGTGTGTGGCAATCGATAATTTTGAAGTCTTTGCCCCGCTTCTCTCAAAGCAAGAATCTCCGCATGGGCGCTGGGATCGCAAAACCGGATGGTATGGTTGCCGGCTGAGGCAATTATTTCGCCTGCCGCATTTATTAAAACAGCCCCAACTGGGACTTCATCCGCATCAAGGGCCTTTTCAGCCTGAGCGAGCGCCTGTTTCATATAGTTTTCATGGGACATTTTCAGGCCTAGGATAATTTTTGTTGAAAAAACCGACAATCGACATATGATACTTCAAATAAAGCGTCAAGCCCGAACGGCATAAAAGTTAATATTGACATCATTTGTTCATTCACGTATGTCAACAACAATCAAAGCGCCCGTAGCTCAGCTGGATAGAGTGCCGGACTACGAATCCGTAGGTCGCAGGTTCGAATCCTGCCGGGCGCGCCACAAAAAACAAACGGGGTGCGGCCATCCGCCAAGCCCCGTTTTTTTATTTTCAAGCCTGTTCATACATATAATATTTGATACAGTTGAACAATTGTTTGATCAGTAAGTTTCAGGGATCTTCCCGATGGGGCCTAAAATTTCCATTATGGTAAGGGCTTATGAGGAATTAAATACTTATCTGCCGACCGAATTTCGGAAAAGGGATTTTCCTGTAAAATTAAAAGCCGGCGCCAGTGTTCGAAGCCTTCTCTCGCAGCTGCATATACCGGAAAATCAGGTGGATTTGATTCTGGTAAATGGGCGATCGGCTGATCTTGACCGCCTGCTTGAAAACAGAGACCGGATCGCAATTTATCCGGTTTTTGAATCCCTGGATATATCCGACGTATCCCGTATAGACCGCTCACCCTTGCGGCGCCCCAAATTCATCGCTGATCAGGATCTCAATGAATTGACCGATGGGCTTCGATCCTTAGGGTTTGATGTGCGCAGCATCTCCAGGGAAACATGGGAAGAAGATGTTGATCGGCTAAATCAAGACACTTGGATTCTGCTGACCAAAGATTCCGGGGTTGCAGCAGAAAATGCCTTTGAACGGGTCCTTCTGATTAAATCGACGGACCCGAAAGACCAGTTGAAGGAAGTTGTTGAAAGGCTTGACCTGCAAAGCGCGATGATAAGTCCGCCCTCTTAAAAGTCATCAAAATGAACAGTCTGTAACGGTATTTTCAAAAAACAGGTCCCGGCCACCCCTATTGGCGGCCGGGACTGGAGAAAAGAAGATGAGGGAAGAAATTATGGTCGTCTATTTATAAAGCAATTCCTGTGCCTAAATATATTTTAAAAATTTAATTGAATAATAATAGAAACTTAATGTCACAGCCGAACATCATTGCCCAGGTTTTAAAGTATACAAAAAAATACATTCGTATGAAAAAAAATACATGGTTTCCTTATGGCAGCCAAAAATTTACTTGTTCGCCAAAAATAAAAAGCCGCTGGTTTCTCACTCGAGAAACCAGCGGCCATCCGGCTTGTAAAACATAAATTCGTGTTAATCTTCTTTGGTGGTGCCGAAGGGGAGATTTGAACTCCCACGGGGTAACCCCCACTAGACCCTGAACCTAGCGCGTCTACCAATTCCGCCACTTCGGCACGGCTGTTAAAACCAAGGGTTGATTTGAGTTAAGTTTTTTTATATATATTGTTTTCCGGCTGCTGTCAAGATCATAATTTTAAAAAATACTGGATACACTGACCATGGAACTGATTACCGACCTGGCCGAGATAAAAACGCCTTACCCGAATGCGGTGGTCACAATCGGCAATTTTGACGGGGTGCATAAGGGGCACCAGGCCATTCTCCACCAGGTTATTGAGCATGCGGAAACCATCAACGGGACCTCTGTGGCCATTACATTTGAGCCGCATCCCATGAAGGTATTGAGCAGCAATGGCTCGCCGCCCCTGATTACCCTTTATGAGCAGAAAATTGAGCTGATCCGGCAAACCGGGATCGATGTGCTGGTGTGCATCCCATTTAACCGTGAGTTTGCCGCAGTTACCGCTGAGGCATTTGTCGAGGATATTCTGATCCAAAAAATCGGGATGAAGGCGATCGTCATCGGCAAGGATTACAAATTCGGCAGACACCGGAAAGGGAGTGTGGCGTTTTTGCAGGAGCGGGCTGAGCAGTATGAAATCGAGGTGATTGTCGCGGACTGGATCCCCATTTCCCACCAGTATCTGGAAAGAATCAGCAGCACCCGGGTGCGCGAGATTGTGACCGAAGGTCGGGTGGACGATGCCAGGCACCTGCTGGGCCGGTATTACCAGATTCGGGGCGAAGTGGTGACCGGTCGTCAGCGGGGCGGCCCGATGCTTGGATTCCCGACAGCCAACATCAAGCTGGTTGATGAACTCTGCCCCAAGACTGGCGTATATGCCGTCACAGTAGAATGGCGGAAGACGAAATACAAGGGCGTGGCCAACATCGGATACGCGCCCACATTTGATGATCACCTGTTTACGGTCGAAGTTCATATCTTTGATTTTAAGGCGGATATTTACGGTCAAACCATCCGGGTGAATTTTATCCAGCGCATCCGGGATGAAAAAAAATTTGCCGGCATTGATGAGCTGCATGATCAGATCAGCAGGGATTGTGATCGTGCCAGACAGATTCTGTCAGCTCTCTGATTTGCCTGTGATAGGAAGCATTAGAGGAAAACGCGTATGATCCTTGAAATTTTAACTTATCCGGATAATTTTCTGCGCCAGCCGACTTGGGATGTCGAAACGATAGATGATGAGGTTCATGAAATCATTCAAAATATGGCAGAGACCATGTACCAGGCGCCGGGCGTGGGCCTGGCGGCGATTCAGGCGGGGATTGATAAGAGTATCATCGTGTATGATCCCGAAGCGGACGCAGACAAATGGGATTACAAGGCCCTGATTAATCCTAAAATTATTAACAGCGAGGGAGAAACCATTTCGGAAAATGAAGGCTGTCTGAGCGTCCCGGATTTCCGATCAGACGTGAAGCGGGCTGAAACCGTTGTGGTTGAAGGCCTAGACCGGACCGGGAAAGCGGTACGAATCAATGCCAACGGATTGCTGTCGGTGATTCTTCAGCATGAAATCGATCACTTAAACGGTATCCTTTTTATTGACCGGATCAGCACCCTAAAACGGGAATTGTATAAAAAAAAGCGGAAAAAGGCGCTCAAGAACAGTGAAGCATAAACCCAGCGTCATATTCATGGGCACGCCGGATTTTGCAGTGCCCTCCCTCACCGCCCTTGCGGATTTCGGCTGCCAGATACCTCTTGTGGTCACCCAGCCGGACCGGCCGAAAGGCCGCGGCCGAAAACTCACCCCGCCGCCGGTGAAAAAAGCCGCAGAAAATATGGGATTGGCGATAGCACAGCCGGAGGCGGCGAAATCCGAGGCGTTTTACCAGACAATTCTTGACTACCAGCCGGATTTACTGGTTATTGTGGCTTTTGGTCACATTCTGCCCAAGCGTATCCTTGAGATTCCGCGCTACGGTGCCATCAATGTCCATGCCTCGCTGCTGCCTAAATACCGGGGGCCGGCGCCGATCCAGTGGGCGATCATCAACGGGGAGCAGGCGACCGGCGTTACCACCATGCTGATGGACAGCGGCCTTGACACCGGGGAAATCCTGATGGCGGCAAAAACCGAGATCCGCACGGATGACACGGCCGGCAGCCTGCACGACCGGCTCGCCCGGGCCGGCGGGGATCTTCTCAGGCAGACCATTTCCGCCCTGGAGGCCGGCACACTGCAGCCCAGACCGCAAAACCACGGGGAAACCATTTATGCGCCCATGCTTAAAAAATCTGATGGCCGAATCGAATGGTCGCAGACGGCCGCAAAAATTGAGCGGCAGATCCGCGGGATGAATCCGTGGCCCCTGGCCCACTGCTTTTATGAGGACCTCCGCTTGAATATTTTTAAAGCGGAAGTCCGGCCCGCCACCCAAGACGCCGCGCCTGGCACCGTAATTCCCGGCTTTTCAAAGGAACTCCGCATCGCCACCGGCCGGGACGCCTTATCCATCCTCGAACTGCAGGCCGCATCGGGCAAGCGATTATCGATCGATGATTTTTTAAGCGGCATGCATATTCCGGAAGGCGCCGTACTTATATAATCAACAACTTATGATGCCTGCTGCCCCGATGGGAGATGACATAGCCGCCCGAAAAATCGCCCTGGATATGCTGAATCACCTGGTGCGAAGTGATGATCTTCTCGATGTGGTGTTGGAGAAATTTGCCGAGGCTCAGGCAGGCCTTTCTCCGGAAGATCGTCGCCTGATAAACGCCCTTGTTTTCGGTGTTCTGCGCTGGCGCCGCCGTCTGGACTGGCTTATCAAAGAGCATGCCAATCTGCCTCCTGCAAAAATCTCACCTGAAATACGTAACATTCTGCGTATTTCTTTGTTTCAGGTGTTTTATATGGACAGGGTGCCGGATTTTGCTGCCGTCAATACGGCGGTTGAAATGGCCAAGCGTTTTGTATCCGTTAAATCAAGCCGGTTTGTCAACGGCCTTTTGAGAAATACCTTGAGAAACCGGCCGGCTGATATGGATTCAATCTTACCCAAAGACCCGGTCTCAGCCCTTGCCATTGCCCAGTCCTTTCCGGATTGGCTGATTCATCGATGGGTCAGCCGATACGGCCTCGACGGGACTTACCGGCTCTGTGATGCCATGAACCGGATTCCGCCGGTGACCGTACGGACGAATATGCTGAAAATCAGCCGGGATGAATTGCTGGAAATGCTCTTCGGTATGTGCGGAAAAATTTCTGAAACCGAATATGCGCCTGCCGGCCTTTCATTTTGGGGCCCTGCTGCCCCCATTGATCAGCTGGCGCCATTTAAGGAGGGGCTTTTTACCGTTCAGGATGAAGCCGCCCAACTGGCGACCCACCTCTTATACCCGAAACCGGGTGAGACCGTTCTTGATGCCTGTGCCGGATTGGGCGGAAAAACCGGACATATTGCCCAGTTAATGGATAACACCGGACGTATCTTTGCCATTGATAAGGATCCGCAAAAACTTTCAAGACTGACCGAGGAAATGGAAAGGCTCGGAATAACCAATGTGACCATCCGCCAGATGGATTTGAATAAGCCGGATTGGCATGGACCGGACATGCGGCCGGCCATCCGGTTTGACCGCATCTTCCTGGATGCCCCCTGCTCAGGCATCGGTGTAATCCGCCGCAATCCGGATATTAAATGGGCGGCCCACAAAAAGGACCTGGCCCGTTTTGCGGATCGGCAGCTGGTTTATTTGGATACGGTGTCGCAATGGGTTGCCGCGTCTGGCATTCTGGTGTATGCGGTATGTACCATAGCGCCTGAGGAGACGGATCAGGTGATTGAAGCATTTTTGAATACGCATCCGCAATTTGAATTGGTGGCAGAGGGTTCCGGCCTTTCTGAAAAAATTCAACATCTAATTGATAAGAACGGCTTTTTCAGGAGCCTTCCGCATATACACGGAATGGATGGTTTCTTTGCCGCCAGACTGAAACGACGATCATGACGCGTTCGATTTTTAAATTTTTTTTTCTGCTGGCTGTTTTTTTCGGCATAGCCGGTATCAGCGCCTATCTAACGCTGACCCTGGTTATTGAAAGCGAGGAGACCGTGGTGGTGCCGGAGCTTGAAAATAAAAATGCGATTAACGTTTTGGAAATGCTATCGGATCTGGGGCTTAACACAAAAGTTAAGGGATCGGAATACAGCCCTGATGTGCCCCGCCATCACGTGATCTACCAGGAGCCTGAGCCGGGCACCATCATTAAAAAGGGCCGGGATATCAAGGTGGTGCTTTCAAAGGGTCCGCAAACATTTGCCACACCGAATTTGGCTGACCTTCCCCGGCAGCAGGCGGAAGTCATTATGGCTAACAACGGGCTGAAACCCGGTGTGATTACCCGCACGTACAGTCAAAGCATCAAAAAAGATTATGTAATTGCCCATACACCGGATGTTGGCACGGAAGCACAGCGCAATGAACCGATTGATCTGCTGATCAGCCTGGGGCCGCGGCCGGCTGAATATGTAATGCCTGATCTTGAAGGAATTGGTCTTGAGGAAGCGGTTCAGATCATCGAGCAATACGGCCTTACCGTTGGCCGGATCCATTCGGTTTACCAGGAGGATCAGGCCGCAAATATCATTATTGATCAGGAACCGGTTTCCGGCTATTATGTGCAGGCGGATCAAGAAGTTGCTCTGTCAGTCAATCGCTGGCACCGCAAAGAAGGCGCGGATCCATCATATGCTGACAACGGTGGGGTGCTTTTCCGCTACCAGGTTCCGCCCGGTATCTTAAAGCACCACATTCAAGTTGAATTAAGTGCGTTTGGCATCTCAAGCGTTATTTATGATGAGTTAATGCGCCCGGGCCGGAAGATATGGGTCATGGCCCCCCGGCATGCTGATGCGGCGGTTTTTTTGTATAAGAATGATGAATTGATCAGAACGGAAATCTATTAGCCTATATTTGAGGATATGCAATGGAAAAGCTGATTGCCCCTTCGATTTTATCCGCAGATTTCGGTCGACTCGCCGAGGAAATCCGGGCGGTTGAAGCCGCCGGCGCGGACTGGATTCATGTGGATGTGATGGACGGCCATTTTGTCCCCAATATCACCTTAGGGCCCATGATCGTTGAATCCGTTAACCAGGTAACCACCCTGCCGTTAGATGTGCACTTAATGATTGAAAACCCGGACAAGTATATTTCGGATTTTATCAAAGCGGGCGCTGACCTGATTTCCGTCCACGTGGAAACATGCCCCCATTTGAATCGTACCATCGATTTGATCCGCACGGCCGGATGCCGGGCCGGCGCAGTGCTGAACCCGGCGACTCCGCTTGAAAGCATTGATTGGACGTTGGAATACCTGGATTTTGTGCTTTTAATGAGTGTTAATCCGGGATTCGGCGGGCAATCATTTATCCCGAATACGCTGGAAAAAATTCGGCGCTTAAAGACCATGATCACAGATGGCGGCCGTCCGGTGCGGATTCAGATCGACGGCGGGGTGAATAAAAAGACCATCTGCGATACCGCCGAAGCCGGGGCAGATGTGTTTGTGGCCGGCTCGGCCATATTCGGGACGGATGACTATGCCGCAACCATTAAAGCGTTCAGGGAGCTCCTGGGAGGCTGACCATGCCGAAAAAAATTCTTATTCTCCACGGGCCGAATCTCAATATACTTGGCAAAAGGGAGCCGGGCGTTTATGGCGAAAAAACGCTCGATGAGATCAATGAGGCTATTTCCGAGCACGCCAGGCAGTTTGATATCACCGTCACCGCCGTACAATCCAATCATGAAGGCAAACTGGTGGAAGCTATTCAGGCGGCCGAAGAGAAGTACCAGGGGATTATCATCAATCCCGCGGCATATACCCATACGAGCGTGGCCATCCGGGATGCCTTGTTAACCACTGATCTGCCGGTCATTGAGGTCCACCTTTCCAATATATATAAGCGGGAGGCGTTTCGGCACAAGTCCATGATATCGGATGTGGCGACCGGTCAGATAACCGGTTTCGGCGCAAACGGCTATATGCTGGCAATCACGGCCATGGCTGAACTGCTGCAATCAGCCGAGCCTTCATGACCGCCGATGGGGCCGCAGATGAGGCAATTTCTTGGACCTGCCGCCATTGTAGCCGCTGGTTTGCTGGCCGCTCAGATCATCTTTTCCTTTTTTGTCTATCAGTCCAACATCGATCTGCTCAAAACCCTTGAGGCGCTGAACCAGGCCGGCTATTTGGTCGTGCCAAATTCCTACGTTATGGCCTGCCTGAATGCGTTTCTGCCGGCCTTCTGCGGCGGTCTTTTTTTTACGCTGACTGCGGGGACGGGGATTGTGCTTGGCACTTTTATCCTGATTTACCTTTGGCGGTTTGTTTTTGCCGGCCGACCGGATCTTTTTCTGATTATTGTGATCCTTTGGGAACTGGGAATTTATAAAGCGGCCCAAACAGGCGCCCCCTGGATCTTGACAGCTTTTTTTATTTTGATTCCGTTGATGGTTCTGGCCCTTACGGTTAATTGGCTGAAGGGGCCGCGGGCACAATCGGGCTGGCGGCTGGCGCTCGCCCATTTGCTGGCGGTTCTTATTATTGCCGGCATCTGGCTGCCCAATGTGAATGCGGATGTCTTTGTCAACATCCGGGATCAGATTCTGCTCAGCAATCCGGCAGGCCGGGCGATCAATTCATTCTATTATCGCTATACCCTGTATCCGGCAGAAGCATTCAAATCCCTGCATCAGAAGCAGCTAAAAACCGCTCAAGTTCAAATCGAAGCGCCTTCGCTGTTTGAACCGATTGAAAAAGCCCTGCGGCGCCTGGACTATCTGACGGTTTCCTCAGAGTCGTCGCCGGACCTGACAGTCAAAAGCCCGGGCAAGGCGCTTTTGCTGGATCACCAGGGGCAGACCGTGCTTGAGGTTGAGGCGTCCCAATTTTTGCGCTCACCGAAGGTGACGCTTCAAGACTTTTCCAAACAGACCGACCGGATGGCCTTTCTCAGGCAGTTCACCTTTTTCAGCCTTGTCTTCGCCTCCCCGCTGCTGATGTATTTTTTTATCCACACGATCGTTTCATGCGTTTTGTTTAGGATTCGGCAGCCGATCAAGCGCTCTGTGATCGCCGCAGCCGTGTGTGTTATAATTGCTGCGGCCGGGGCTTTCGCCATATACCCCTTTCAATCGAAAAAATATCCGCCGGGCCAGGCCAATGCCCCCATAGGCGCATGGCTCCGGTCGGATAGCCGGCAGCAGCGGGTTCAGGCATTAAAAAGGATCGATGATGCAGACCTGCCAATTGACGCCTATGCGTCGGTGTTGATGGAAACAGGAAAAAGTACGGCGGTGGCAGAGCGATACTGGACAGCCAAAGTTCTGGATAACAGCGACTCGGCGAGAACCTATCAAAGGCTTCTTCAGTTGCTCCGTGATCCGCATCCCAATGTGGTCTGCATGGCGCTTTACAGTCTTGGCAACCGGGGGACGAATCCGGCGGTTGAAGAAATAAAGCGAGTCCTCATGGCTTCAGACCATTGGTATGTTCAGTGGTATGCCTACAATGCCCTAAAGGAATTGGGATGGATTCAGCCAGAATCGGTTTAATACCTTTGCTCATCTGCGTTGGGGCGGTTGTTTGCCTTGAGGCAGCCGTCCAGGGGATAAAGGCCGATCCTTTGATGGTGACCGCCGGCATTCGGTTGGTCGATATCTGCCTGGTGATGGGGATTGTCTATATTTTCCATGGCCGTTTAAATGGGATCGGTTTATCCCGCAGAACGGCTCCTTTGGGCGTTTGGCAGGGGATCCTGTGGTCCGCCGGGTTTGGGGCCTTGGTTATAGTCATGGCCGCCGTATTGTATGTTGCCGGTATATCCCCTTTTTCCCTGATCCAGGTTCAAGTGCCCAAGGATGCCAGTCGATTCCTCTTTTTTATGATTACCGGCGGGGTTATCGGCCCGGTTGCCGAAGAGGTGGTTTTCCGCGGGCTTATTTACAGCTTTTTAAGACGCTGGGGGGTACTGGCAGCGCTTATCGGCAGCACTGCCCTCTTTGTTCTGGCCCATCCCCTCACATCCGGCATACCGATGCCGCAAATTGTCGGCGGGCTCGTATTTGCCTTATCCTATGAGGCTTCCAAAAGCCTTCTGACGCCGATGGTCATTCATATTTTAGGGAATCTGGCACTTTTTGCGGTGGGGCTTGCCAATTACCTGATGCTAGTCGGCTAAGGGCTTTTCAGGGGTTTAGTTCCGTCTTTCCAGTACGTTTCGCACGGTCACGGCCAAGTCTTTCAGGGTGAGCGGTTTTAAAAGAAAGGCATCCACACCCATGGCTTCAGCCGTGTCCTCGTTAATCCTGGGATTGTAGCCGGTGCATAGGATGACCGGCAGATTCGGCCGAATGCTCAAAACCTTTTGAATAAGCTCATCGCCATTGGTCTCCGGCATGCTCATGTCCGTAATCACCAGGTCAAACGTATGGGGCCGGTTGAAAAAATCCGCCATTGCCCGGGTGCTGTTATCATGGACTGTTACCGAATAGCCTAAGTATTCAAGCATTTGACGGGCCGTATCCGTGATCGCGTGCTCATCATCCACAAACAGGATATGCTCGCTGCCGGATGGCAAATCGGCATCATCTGGCATATTTGACAATGCTTCCGCAGCTGTGGCGGATTTCAGCATCGGAAGGTAGACATAGAATTCCGTCCCCGCCCCCGAAGTGCTTGAAAAATCAATCCGGCCGCCGTGTTTTTCAACAATCCCCTTGGCCACTGCCAGCCCGAGTCCGGTACCCACGCCCTTATCTTTGGTGGTATAATAGGGATCAAAAATGCGTTCGCGGTCTTCAGGCATGATGCCGCAGCCGGTATCCGAGACGGTAAGTTTGATATAAGCCCCGGCCGGGAGGTCCAGCGGATTCGATGCATCCAGATCCCTCCGGGCCGCCCGAATGGTCAGAGTGCCGCCTTTGTCCCGCATGGATTGCCCGGCATTGGTGCAAAGGTTCATCAATACCTGGTGCATCTGCCCGGGGTCCGCCTCAACCAGGGCATTCTGCACATGGATGTCCTCATTAATCTCGATGGATACCGGAAGCGTCGCCCGGAGCAGTTTATTGACATCCTGGATAATTTGGGAGAGCCTTACCGGCTGGCGCTTTTGATGGGTCTGTCGGCTGATGGCCAGAATCTGCTGAACCACTTCCTTAGCCCGGTTGCCGGCTTTGAAGACTTCGTCCAGATAGGCAGCCAGTCGTGAATTTTGAGTGACCTGGAGTTTGGCAAGCTCCACATACCCGAGGATGGCGGCCAGGATATTATTAAAATCATGGGCAATGCCGCCCGCCAGCGTGCCGATGGCCTCCATTTTCTGTGCCCTTATTAATTGCGCCTCAAGCATGCGCTGGGGGGTTAGGTCATGATAGATGGTTAAGGCGTAGAACCTTTCGTGGATTTCAATCAGTTTGGAAAAAAGCTGGATATAAGAGGTTTCACCGTCCTTGACTGCCAGTTCAACTTCAAACCCGGACACCTCGCCATCCTGGGTCAGCTCCTGAATGAATTCCTGTCTGGTATCCGGCGGGAACCCCAAGTCAAGATAATTTTTGTCGATCACTTCGTTTCGGCTGTATCCGAAGAATTCGCAGAACTTCTCATTTACATCGATGATCTGGCCGTTTAAGTCGGTTAGTGAAATCGGCTGGGGCGAGAGGTTGAACAGGTGGCGGAATTTCACTTCGCTCTCGCGAAGGGCGGATTCGACTTTTTTCTGATCCGACAGGTCCTTGGCCACTCCGATAAACCCGATGGCTCGGCCGTTTTCATCCCGCTGAAGCGTTGAGGTCATATTGGTTGAAAATACCGACCCGTCCGAACGCTGATGGCCGACCTCGCCGCTTAAGTAGCCATGGCGGAATACTTTCCGGTTAAAGGGTATGACCTGATTGGCGTACTGCTCATCGCTGTAAAAAGTGGAAATATGTTTGCCCTTAAGCGTCTGGGGGGAATAGCCGTGCATATCCGCCCAGGCCTGGTTGACATACTGGATAGTGCCGTTTAAATCGCAGACGGCCACCCCTTCCCCGAGCTGATCCACAATCCGGTTCAGCCGCCGCAGCCGGCGTTCGGATGTTTTCTGATCCGTCATGTCGCGGATCAGGATCATTAGATAGGGATGCTCAGCGGAAACGAGCCGTTTTAAGGTGATTTCCACCCATAAAGGGGTTCCGGCTTTGGTTTGGATAGACCACTCAAAAATCTGCATCTGGCCGGCCAGGGCCTTTTCTTGCTTTTTAAAGGCATTTTCCGGGGTATATGGATAATCCCCGGTATAGATCGCATCAAACTGAAGTTCCTGTATCTCCTCCATTGAATAGCCGAGTATATTGCAAAGGGCGGGATTGAGATCCCTGATGGTATCGGTTTTCGGATCATAGAGAATGATGGGGTCGTCTATCGAATTGATAATTGTCCGGCTGCGGCTTTCTAATTTCGAGGTTTCGGAACGATGGGCTTTTAATTGCCGCCGAAGGTTTAGGCAGTAATAAATTAGGAAGGCAAGCGCAGTAAAACAGATGATACATGCGGTGGATATAAAAAGCGTTGTTACCATTCGGGATGATCACCCCATCATGCGCAGAAAAAACAGATCCATAGGATTCGGTGTTTTGACGCTTCAAGAATTTACGTAAAAAATGGCGGAGACAGACAGCCTGAGTGCGCCTGCCCGCCGCCATTACAGGATAATTCCGTTTCAGTTTTAAAAACAGTGGATCAGGAAAGGGTTTCCTTTAAAATATTGAGCATCCGCCGGATCGGCTCGGCCGCCCCCCAGAGCAGCTGATCCCCCACCGTGTAGAGGGTGAGATAATCCGAGCCCATATTCGGATGGCGTATCCGGCCGACCGGGACTTCGAGTTCGCCGGTCACCGCCGCAGGGGTCAAACGCTTCATGGTTTCTTCTTTGGTATTAGGGATGACCCGTACCCAATCATTGGATTCCCGGATCATGGCTTCAACCTCATCCACCGGCACCGCCCGGGTCATTTTAATGGTCAAAGCCTGGCAGTGGCAACGCATGGCGCCGATGCGCACGCAGATGCCGTCTATTGGAACAGGCGGATCATTATTTAAGATCTTATTGGTCTCTGCATACCCCTTCCACTCCTCTTTGGACTGCCCGCTTTCCATTTCCGCATCAATCCAGGGAATCACGCTCCCGGCCAGGGGCACACCGAAATTATCCACCGGAAACCGGCTGTCCCGCATATGTTCTATCACCCGTCGGTCGATATCCTGAATCGCGGAGGCCGGATCATTGAGCAGATCTTCAGAGGCGTTGCCAATGGCGGCCATTTGGTTGACCAGTTCGCGCATATTCTTGGCCCCCGCCCCGGATGCGGCCTGATATGTCATTGAGGTAATCCATTCAATCAGATTGGCCTTAAACAGCCCGCCGATGGCCATCAGCATCAGACTGACCGTACAGTTGCCGCCGATAAAATTTTTAACCCCGTCTGAGATCGCTTGATCGATAATCGCCCGGTTGACCGGATCCAATACAATGACACTGTCCTCAGCCATTCGAAGGGTCGAGGCGGCATCCACCCAATAGCCCTTCCAGCCCGCAGCCCGCAGCTTTTTATAGACCGCTTTGGTATAGTCACCGCCCTGACATGTCAGAACGACATCCATTTCAGCAAGGGCGCTGATATCATGGGCGTCTTTCAATGGCTGGGGCTCCATCCCGATATCCGGACCTTTTTGCCCGACTTGCGAAGTTGTAAAAAACAGCGGTGATATGCCCTGGAAATCATTTTCAGCGCGCATACGCGCCATCAAAACAGAGCCGACCATCCCCCGCCAGCCGATAAATCCTACCTTTAGCATGCTGTTTTCCTTTCAATATGGCTTTATTTAGGATATTTTAGGATTCAATTAAGATGACGGCCATTTTCAGCCGCAGCAAAGCGTCACCAATAAAATACTAACCTAAAAAGATTAATCAAGATTTGTCAATACCAACATTGCCAATATAGCTATTGAGAAAGCCGTCCGGATGCTTTATATTAAGGCACCTAAACAAACAGGGGCACGCTATTCCTGACCGATGGGCGATGCTGCCAGAAAATCAAATTTATATCAAAACCCTAATTAAAGTTTTTCATGCCAATCTACGAATATACCGCATTAAACATAAAAGGCAAAACCGTCTCAAATATCATCGATGCCGACAGCACGGCGGCGGCACGCCAAAAGCTGCGATCGGCAAATATCTATCCCATCTCGATTAAGGAGGTCTATGATCGGGAGGTAAAAAAGGAAGGCCGGCTGTCCGCCTTTCTGACCAAGCCGCTCTCTGCGCGGGTGAAACCGGCGGAACTGGCCATGATGACCCGGCAGCTGGCGACCCTTTTAGGCGCCGGCTTCCCCCTGGTCTCCGCCATTTACACCCTAATCCCCCAAGCATCCTCCAATGCCTTTAAGCGGATCCTGTCCCAGATAAAGGATGCCATCGAGGAAGGCAGCAGCTTTGCCGAAGCCCTGTCGCTTTATCCGGATACGTTTTCGCCGATTTACATCAATATGGTTAAATCCGGTGAATCCTCCGGCACCCTG
Source organism: Desulfosalsimonadaceae bacterium (assembly GCA_035312245.1). Lineage (GTDB taxonomy): Bacteria > Desulfobacterota > Desulfobacteria > Desulfobacterales > Desulfosalsimonadaceae > M55B175. Next base: position 19,923 of record DATGCF010000268.1, on the reverse strand, counting down.
GAACTGGTGCTGCAGCGGCTGGCGGATATCAGCGAGCGGCAGCAGGCCTTGACCAACCGCATCCGATCGGCCATGGCCTACCCGATTTTGATGTTTATTATCGGCGTGATCGTGCTGTTCGTGCTGTTAACCTATATTGTCCCGAGCATTACAGCCATATTTACGGATATGGGGCAAACCCTGCCGGCGCCCACCCGGTTTCTGATCGCCGCCAGCGAATTCATGAAAACCGGCTGGTGGATGGTATTACTCGGGATGATCGCCGTCTTTGCCGGTTTTAAGCAGATTAAGAAAACCGATGCCGGCAAATACCGCATGGATCAAATCGTTCTTAAACTGCCGGGCATTGGGAATCTCGTCCGCAAACTGGCCGTGGGCCGGTTTGCCCGCACGCTGGGAACGCTTCTGGATAATGGGGTGTCGCTTCTCACTGCTTTAAATATTGTCAAAAACGTGGTCGGTAACCGGCTGGTCGCAGATACCATCGAGTATGCGGCCAATGAGGTGGAAAAGGGAAACAGCCTGGCCCGGGCCCTGGCTGCCTCAAACATTTTTCCGCACATATCCATCCAAATGGTCCAAGTGGGCGAGCAGAGCGGGGAGATGGAAACCATGCTGGGAAAAGTAGCCGATATCTATGAAAGCGAGGTGGAAAACACGATCCTAAGTCTCACCACCCTGCTTGAACCGGCTATTATTCTGGTCATGGGGGTTATCGTGGGATTTATCGTGCTATCCATATGCCTGCCGATTTTTGAAATGAATCAGTTGGTCCGGTAGTCGGCGGATTTTCAGAATTGATAGGTGACGGCAATGGCGAAGCCGGATCTGGTGGGGAATGCAGATAAACTCACGCGGTTATGGGTTTCTTCCAGATCCTCAGTGAACTGTTTATAAGCGGACTGGTTAAATTTATGGGCGCTTGAAATGCCCCCATATATGCTGCCCGCATAAAACCCCGCATCAATTAAGGCCAGAAGCCCGCCCAAAACCTCTAAATCATTATCAAAACTTTCATACGCCGCCCCCATTAGCGCAGCATTCACCAGAAAGGCCACCATCGCATCCTGATACCGGCCGGTATACAGATACCCGCCGCCCGGGATGACCGAAAAAAGACCGGCCAGAAGCGGACGCTTATGAGGTAATTCCTTGATCCGCTCCATATCGGTTTGAAGCTCAGCCACGTTAAAGTCGGTTCGGCCTTTTGGGGATATCCGATCAAACCAGATGCGGGCCTGGCCGATCCGGCCGGTTTCAAGGGCGATCCAGCCCAATCGATAAAGAGCCCGGTCCCGCACCGCTGCCTGGTCTGTTTCTTTAATTAGATGCAATAGTTGGTTGGCTGCCGATTCCGGATTATTTATCCGGAGTTGGCAGCGGCTGATCTGAAATCTGGATTCGATGGCCAATTCAGAATCCGGGTAGTTTTCAGCCGTTTTTTGAAAAACGGGGATGGCTTGATCAAATTTACCCCGCCGGAAATAGGATCGGCCGATGTGGTAAGAGGCCCTGGCCGCCCGAGGATCATCGGGGTAAAAATAAAGGAATCGCTTGAATTCAGAGACAGCGGTTTCATAATCCTGGTTTTCAAAGGTATGCCGGGCATAGCCGAATAAGGCATCTGCTGCCGGAACGGCCCGGCCGGGATCTGAATGAAACGGTTCCGCCCATAGCGGACCCGCCCCGCCCGTTATTGCGGCCCATCCTATGATAACAGCAAGCAGCAGGCAGGGGTATGGGGTTTTTTGAGCCATCAATCGGGGTAACCCCTCAGGTCTGGGTCACGCGCAGGACTTCTTCAACCGTTGTCATGCCTTTTAATACCTTCTGGATGCCATCCTGAAAAAGCGTTGTCATACCTTGGTTGACGGCCTCTCGTTTAATCTGATGGGAATCATAGTTTTTCAATACGAGATTCTGAAGCGCGCTTTTCATCTCCATGATTTCATAAATACCCACCCGGCCTTTATAGCCGCTGTGAAAGCATTTGGCGCAACCGCCGGCCCGGTATAGAACGAGGCCTTCGGCCTCATCCGGTAAAAGCCCCATCTCTTTAATGGTTGCCTCATCCGGGGTGTAAGCCTCTTTACACTCCTCGCAGAGCACGCGGACCAGGCGCTGGGCGATCACGGCGATCACCGAAGAGGAGATCAGGAAGGGCTCCACGCCGATATCCACCAGCCGGGTGATGGCGCTGGCGGAATCATTGGTATGAAGGGTGGAGAACACCAGGTGGCCGGTCAATGCGGATTGCACCCCGATCTCCGCCGTCTCCAGATCCCGCATCTCGCCTATCAGGATGACATCCGGATCCTGCCGGACAATGGAGCGAAGGCCACGGGCAAAGGTGAGATCGATCTTCGGATTCACCTGGATCTGGCCCACGCCCTTTAACTGATACTCCACCGGATCCTCAATGGTGATAATATTGATATCCGGGGAATTGATCCGGGATAAAACCGCATATAGGGTGGTGGTCTTGCCGCTTCCCGTGGGGCCGGTGACCAGGATAATCCCGTTGGAAAAGCGGATCATGCGGTTCACCTGATCCAGCTTTTCCTGTGAAAGCCCGATATCCGTAAGCCTTAGCAAAGAGCTGGACTTATTCAAGAGCCGCAGGACAATGCGCTCCCCGTGCGTAATGGGAATACTGGAGACCCGGACGTCAATGCTTTGATCCCCGATCTTTACCTCAAACCGGCCGTCCTGGGGTAGCCGCTTCTCGGCAATGTTCATCTTGGACATGACCTTGATTCTTGAGATCAGCGCGGACTGCATCCATTTGGGCGGAGACAGGAAATCGTAAAGCACCCCGTCAATCCGGTAGCGGATTTTAAAGTTGTTTTGATAGGGCTCGATATGGATATCACTGGCCCCCATTTTGACCGACTGGGAGATGATATGGTTGACCAGCTTGATGATCGGGGCATCACTGGTATCATCCAAGAGATCCGCGGTCTCTTCGATTTCACTGATGATTTCCGCGCCGTTTTCCTCCATGTCCGCCACCAGCTGCTGTGCCGTATCCCGGCTGCTGTCATAGGCCATGTTGATCAACGACAGTATGGTATCCCGGGCGGTTAAGACCAGCTGATAGTCGTCCAGCCCAAGAATCCGGACCAGGTCATCCACCGGCTGAAAGGCTGTTGGATCATTGATGGCGATAACTGTTGTCGGTTGCTCGTCCGGAGATTCATCCGAAGCGGCATCAATGCCCAGGCCGGTCAAGGGGCTCTGCGATTCCAGCGGAATGAGGGTGAATTTTTTCAAAAACTGGATGGATACCTTACGGGCAAACTCCATGTTGAATTCTTCAACCGGGAGTCTTGGCACATATGGGATATCATAGAGCTTGCTATAGGCCTCAAGGAGCTGATGCTCTGAGACCACCTGTTTTTTGATCAGCGTCTCGGCCGGCGTAGCCGTGGGCTCAGTCTGAAGTTCTTCGATCGAGGCTTCGGACACGCCGTAATCTCTTTGCAAAATTTCTGTTAAACGGGTTGCGATCATGGGCCTATATTATTAAAAGGGTTTATTCGGCATTACGCGTTTCACCTTTGAGCATTCCCGGGGCAAATGGTTCTGCCTTTTCCTCATAGAGTTTTATTTCGCCTTCTTCAACTTTATCTTCAATATGCTGTTTTTTGCTGTCATAAATAGTTTTTGCATCCTCAGCGCCCTGCACCACATGCGGAGTGAGAAAAACAAACAGGTTGGTTTCTTGATTGCCCTTGCCCATGGACTTAAACAACCAGCCAATCACCGGGATGCTGCCCAGGCAGGGCACTTTGTATTCGGTGGAAGAAAGGCTCTCATCGATTAAGCCGCCCAGGACCACGGTGTTTTTATCATCCACCAAAACGGTGGTTTCAATGGTCCGTTTAAGGGTGGTGGGTTGAAAGGTGGCGGTCGTCGATTCAAGCGTGTTGACCTCCTCTAAAATCTCAAGCCGAATTTGCCGGTTTTTGTTTATCTGCGGCGTAATTTCAAGGCTGATGCCCACATCCTTGTATTCAAAATTATTAAAATTGGTGTCTCCGGATGCGGATCTGGTCAAAAACGGTACATTTTTACCCACTGTAATTTTGGCGGTTTCATTGTCCGTAGTCAACAACTGGGGCGTCTGCAGGATATTGACATCTTGATCTTTTTTGTAGAGCTGGACAATTCCCTGAATGGTGGGAAACGATACATCCCCGACGGTAATGTTTTCCCCGAAAACCCCTAGAGAAAAGCCCGGGGGCAGAGCTGAAGCCGCGGAGGCTGAGCCTGTGGCCTGGGCGGTTGAGGACAGGTAACCCGGGTCTCCGCCAATGGCCGCCCCTCCCGTGAAACCGCCGCCATAGACGCCCTCCTTATCCTGGTAGGCGGCCTCTCCGCCGACAATCCATTCGGTGCCGAGATTCAAGGATTTCTCTTTGTTAATTTCCATGATCAGCACTTCAATGTAGACCATGGAGCGCTGGATATCCAGCTGATCAATGATATCCTGAAGAATTTGATAGTCATCTTTCTCCGCCCGGATAATCAGGCTGTTAGTCGCTTTATCCGCCGAGATCTGAATATCCTGGGAAACAATCGGGGCCACCTTTTTGCCCTTATCCGTTCCGCTGTCCGATTTTGACGGGAGTTCCTGAAGCACCTGGGCCAGGTCTTCCGCCTTAGCATGCTGGAGATAGACCACATGAATCCGCTCTTTGCCTTTGGGCATCTTTTTATCCAGCATGTCGATCAATTTTTTTACCTGGGTCGTATCCCCCTCGCTTCCCATCACCACGATGATGTTGGTGCGGTTGTCGGCCACCAGGTTGATGGCCTGCTCCGGCCGCTTGCGCTGCCGGCGCTGCTCATTAAACACCGAGTCAATGATTTTGACCAGTTCCTGGGCATCCGCATGCTCGACCGGAATCACTGAAATTTCCTTGCCGATGCCGGTGACATCAATAGCCTCGATGATTTTCAGGAGCCGGGTAATGTTTGAATACACATCCGTAATAATCAGCATGTTGGTCGGCTCATAGGCAAGCACCACGCTGCTCTTGGAAACCAGCGGCGCACATAGCTGCTTCACCTCATTAGGGTCGGCGTATCTCAGGTGGATCAACTGGGTGACGATTTTATCTTCGGGCGCATCCCTCTTCTTTTTCAGGCGGGTTTCAATATTCATGGTCCGGGCGTACGGGGAGGGAATGATTTTGGTAACCTCGCCCGCATCCACCACCGTATACCCATGCACCTCAAGCACGGATTCAAATACCTTGTAGGCCTCTTTGACCGAGATCTTGGTCGGCGAGATGATGGTGACCTTGCCTTTGACTCTTTGATCGATCACAAAATTTTTGCCCGTCAGTTCGCTGATGAACTTGATGAAAACCTCAATATCCACATCATTGAAGTCAATGGATACATATCGACCCGATGCGGGGGGTTCCGAGGTTTCCGACGACGCAGCACCGTTTTCATCATTCTGCGCGTATGCATCGACAGGCATCGAGAAAAGGGAAACAAGCCCGATACACCCGATAATGAATGCTATTTTCAGCAAATTCTGCATAACTGCTGCCCACTCTCCTTAGTTATGATTGGCGGTTCATGATGATTAATCGATCTCATAGCCGATGCTTTTTTCCTGCCCCCGACGTTCGATCTGCAGCTGCACAGAGGAGGAAGATTTCAGATTGTTATAAAATTTCAAGGCATCATCCACGGATTCGATCTCCTGGCCGTTGACGCCTTTGACGATATCTCCGCTTTTAAGCCCCAGTTCATTGAAAATCGAATTGTTGCGGATATGGGTCAGGATAAGCCCGTTGGGTTTTCCGTTCTTAAAGTGGGGGCGCACCCGGACCTGCTGCATGAGCTGGTTGATGTTATTTAGCGCTGAGTTGATCTCGTTTCGATCGATACTCACCCGGTCTCCGGGTGAATAGGCAGAGGCCTCCCGCCCCCGGCTGCTTTGCGCTGTGTTCACGCGCCCGGATTGGTCCTTTTCATCCTCCATGATCAGAATTTCATCTTCGCCGTTGACCCGCAGAACCACTTTTTTGCGCAGAATCATTTTAATGGTCGCATTCTGGATCGCATCCCCTTTATGGTACAGCCCCTGACGGTTCTTGCTTTTATCCTCGATCACGGCATAGGCTTTTTCTGCGGTACCAGTTACCGTGCCCCATAGTTTCAGGTTCAACTGGGTTTGTTTCAGCTTATCCAGCTCCACCGCTTCGGTTTCCGGTTCAGCCTCCGGGGTTTCAGTGGTTTTAAAAAGATCCCGGTTAACAATGGCCTGATATTCGGGAAAATCCGGCTGGGCATTGGCGCTTCGGGAATTTCCCGCTCTTCGCTCATTTGCGGAACGAACGCCATCTGTAATACTGGCGCCTGCGTCTGCCGGCAGCAGCTCCGCGGTCACCACCTGATAGAAAAGCTGGACCCCGAAATAAATACCCAAGGTAAGGAGCCCGAGATTGATTAATATAAATATGCGTCTGATCATATATTTAATATGCGGCTATCGAAGCGAAAAATTCGGCCGGTCAAGCGTGCCGGACAAACGAAACGGAATCCCCTTGTCCACATAATCCCGCTGGGATAACAGCTGTGACGGCACTGTTCGGCTCAACTCCTTGATGAGGGAGGGATGCGGCTTGAGAGTGCCTTCCAGCTGGATTGTACTCTGGGGCAGGGGGCGCCTGAGCCCAAGGCTGCCGGATGCATTGCCGGATATCTGGGCGCCTTTAATCGTTATTTTTTTAATGGAAGCCCGGCGATTTTGCAGTTCAATGCCGGCATTGACTTTTCCCAAGTCCAGCTCTTTAACCCCGAAAAGCGCGGGCTTAAACTCAATCCGGCAACCGGTGACTGTTATCTCCCCATTGCCTTCGCCCCAGGGACCGCCCTGGGTGCTGTATTTGATGTCCCCTTGAGCGGCGCCAAAAATCTGATGCGGGATCAGTTCTTTTAAGGGGTCAATCGCATTCATCTGAACACCTTCAAAATCAATATCCGCAGAATATTGTGGTTTTGAGGCAGTTGCCACGGCGGCATCGCCGCTCAGCATCCCCTGGTAAACATCTCCTTTTAATCGAAAAGATTTGTCAGCGGAGAAAAGCGATAGATACCGGGGCGTCACAATCATTTGACTGGCATTGAAAACCGGTTGGTTTTGAAGTGAAACATCCAACTCAGAAAATTTAAGGCCAGGCGGCAGGCTTGGCGCGAGCGTGCCGATGCCCAGCGATAATCCGGGGACACGCTTTTCCGCCTCTTGAACCAGATAGTCTCTGATCTCTCGGGACGGAAACAGCAGATACAAAAACGCGACCAGTATGATGACCCCGTAGCTTATGTAGCCAATCCACTTTTTCATCTGATTTTTAATCTGGGCATTCGTTTGATTTTAGGATGCGTCAGCACTGGCAATCCCATTTTTTAACATCAGGTCTCGACGGTTTCCGCCTGCAGCACCGCATCGATCAGGGCGCTATCGCGCCCGGTCCGTGAAATGGAGAGGCGTTTAATCATTACCATATTTTTCGATGTTTCGACATTATAAAGATATTTTGTGAGATCCTTCAGGGAGATGCCCTGAAGCTCCATTTCCACCCGGGACAGGGTCACGCCGGTGTCATCGTTTACAGTCGTCGAAGGCTTCATATAGCTGACATGCTGCTTGATCCCGGCTTGTCCGGCCAGCCGGTCCATAAATGAGAACAGGGTGAAATTGGCCGGTCGTCTGTCGAACTGGTTCCGGGAGGCGGCGATCCTTTGCCGCAGCTCCTGATATTCGGCCCGAAGCTGCTGCATTTCGGAAAGGGTTTGATGTTTGGCATCAAGTTTTCGCTGAAGCTCATCCCGTTTTTCAAAAACCGGCATAATAATCAGCTGTACAAGGGCAAATGCGGCAATGAACAGCCCGGCCCCGTAGACGATGATTTTTTCCCGCTGGTTTAAGTTAATATTTATCATGGATCAAGACTCGTTTACCCGGATCGGTTTGAAGGCTCGACAATCAATAGCTTGAGTTTGAATTGGACCCGATTGGCGGCTTTGTCCATGTTGGCCGAACTGATGGTGATTTCATCAAAATATTCGGAACGAGACAAGGCGCTTTTGATATCATCCACCGCATTGAAGGTATCCGTATGCCCGGAGATTAAAACCGACCCCCCCCCTCTGACGAACCGGGTAATGATAACGTCAATCGAGGAGGGGATCAGGCGGCTTAAATCGTTTAGGATATCAATATTTAAAATTTCCTCGTTTAAGCTGCCGGCAAAGACATTTCTGCCTTTGGCCTCCCGGACTTTGACCTGCATTTGCTGAAGCGGGTCTACAATCCGCGATACCTCGGGAAATGTGGACTGAAAAATCGCGGCAATCCGGCGGTCCATTCGATTGACCTGCTGGCTCAGATGCCGGGCGTCGAAGATCAGGCCGTACATGCCGATGATCAAGACCAGTGCGGCAATAATTCCGGTTTTAATGATATCGGATTTATATTCCTCCCAATACCGGTAGAGGGCATAGCGCTCCTGAAAAAAGTTGAGCGCTGAAATCCGGAACAAATCAATGCTCACCAGGCAGAGCGGATTATTGGCCTGATCCGTTAAGCCTCTCTCGCCGTCAATTTCCCTTTGAAAGTTGAATTCGCCGATTTCCTCCATTCGGATCGGTTCGGTCCGGATATTGAGTTGGCTGCCGATGGCTTCCACGGCTTCCGCGTGAACCGTGCCATTGCCCGAGAAATAGACGGCCCCGGGCTGGAAGTCAAATCCGTATATATTTTCAAAGGCCACGAGAAATCGCCGGATGTTGGTTTGAAGCGTGCGCAGACGCTGTTTTTGGGAAACATTTCCGGTATATATGGACCGTACCAGATGGACCCGCTCGGATACCACCGCAAAGAGCGTGGTTGAGGTGTCATCCATATCCACATACAGAAAATTCTCTTCCTTTTTTTGGCGTGCGAGGCACTGGGCCACAGGAAAACCGCCCGGCATAATGATCTGGGGGCTCAGCTGAAAGGCATTCAATGCGTCAAGTATGGGCTTAAGCTTTTCCTTTTCAACCGCTGCGGCGATCAGATCCGCGCCTTCGGCTTTGCGGACGGTTTGGAAATCAAGGATCACCTCGTCCAGCGGAAACGGCAGCAGCGGCTCGATCTCAAGCGGCAGCACCTGCCGGATTTTACGATTTTCTTTAAAGGGCACCCGCAGGTTGCGATAGGATATCAGGGCGGGCGGCAGGGAAATTAAACACGTCGCCCCGCTCGCATCCAGCTTTTCAACAACCCGGGCAATCGCCGCATACCAGGGGTTCTCTTCATGGGCTTCCGAACCACTCGGGGCTTCAAGCGGAACATGGGCGTGGCCTTCAATCACATTGCCCTTTAACCCGCTTTTGATCAAAAGCGCGGATATGGCGTGATCCCGGATGTCTATGGAAAGATACGGTCTGCTCATATGATTAAAATTTCAAACAAAAACAAATATTTTAATATAAATCGGAGGAGTTGCCGCCGATTATCTTATGCGCCGTAATGCGTTGTGTCAAACCGATTTTCGCACGCCTACAAAAAGTGCCAGCTTAACTGCCGGCAAACCCATCGGCCGCTTTCGCTTTCTTTCTCTCGCTTGACGATGACCTGGGCCGCCATAGTTATATCATTGAATTCTCCCATGCATTCGATGCGGAAAATATCGCTCTGGGTCGTGATCAGGTCGGATTCGATCTCCAGGTCGCTACATCCCGGCACCTGCTGATACCAGTTCGGGCCGGTCAATTCATGGATGTATTCATCCCCTTCTTTTTCCTCACGGTAGGCGACGATCTCGGGTGCCAAAAATTCCCGGCCGGCCGGCAGGATGCCGGCAATCACCGGGGCCTCGGCCGTGTTAATATTGACTTTCCCCGGATAGGTAAACCCGTTGTCGCCCTCTTCCATCCCGTAGACGGTCATATACTGCGCAATGCCGGTCATGGCCGCCTCTGCACTGTAAAAGAGTTCAGGGGAGATGTTTTTAATCCTGAGTAATTCATTGATATGCCGGATTGGACCGTTCCGGCAGGCGTATGGGGGATCAAGGTCCCGGTAATAGTCATCCTCTGCGCCGTTTAAGCCGGAAATCGCATCGTCATCTTCTGAATCCAGCCAGTCTTTGACCGGATTGATGATCGCTGCCGGCTCGATCGGCTCATTAAAAAAGGTTTCTTCGGATTCTTCCTGCTGGGAGAGCATCAGGGTAATGAACCGGTACCAGAGCTTCTGTTGAATTTCATTGAAATTCCGGCCCCTGGGATATGTTACCAGCGCGTTCACCTGAATGCGGCTCAGCTCATCACTGATACGGATGGACAGATTGCCCTTATCAAACGCGAGATGTGATAAATAGGTCTCAATTTTTTCCGGGTTTGCCCAATCCTCCTGAATCGAGTCCACTTGGGTATCCTGCTTATCCCGGGTCAAAATGGTTTCCGCCATGGCTACCCCGGAGTGAATCATATGGCGCAAGGTGGCGCGATCTCTGAACGCTGCGGAATCCGTGACCGCGCCGCGGACCTGACGGTTGAGTTCAAGGGAGATGGTGACCAGAAGCGTGATAATCGTCAGGGTCACAATAAGGGCAATCCCCTTGTTATGCCTGTTTTGCCCCATCGCCATCAGAGGCCCTTTCTCCCCTCTTCCATTTTTTCCCGGTAAACCGGGAGATGGACTGCGGTTTTAAAATGATACGCGGTTTCCCCGTTTGATACCTTGAGTTCAATGGCGACCGACCGGGGGGTGGCGTATTTACCGATATCTTCTTCAGAATCCCATTGCGCCTGGGATTCGCCCTCGGCATCGTAGCACGCCACAGAAAAGGACTGAATGCCTTTGCAGATGATCGGATCATCGCCTTCTTCTTCAAACCGGTCTTCCGTCTCATAGGGGTAGGCGCGATCCTTACGGCGGAGCACAAATCCGGACTGCGGCGGTTCCAGCTCGTCCACATAATAAATAATTTCCGCCATGCCGGTATTTTCATCTCTGCCCATGGGCAAATGGGCATTGCTGGCAAACCGGACGCGGGAAAAATTTTCCGTGCCGACCATTTCCTCCGTGCAGACGAACCGGTAAGGATCCGGCAAATCATCAAAATCCGGCGGCTCGTACAGTGGCGGCTGCTCCACATAAATCGCCGAAAAGTCGCTCGTCATGCGATCCAGACAGTTCCGGGTCATCTCATAAAGGCCGCGGCCCTCACTGATGGCCTCATTTTTTGACACCACAGCGTTAAAAGCCGCATAAATGGTGGTCATGACAATGGCAAAAATAAAGATGGCAATCAGGATTTCAAGCAGGGTAAACCCCTGTTGATTGGAGAAAGGGGCTTTCCCTGCAAACCGCGAAATTGGTTTTTCTGTTGTGGATTCAAAGTTCATTGGATGCCGCCGGCATGTATTCCCGAATCCCATACGTGTATGCCTCGTCCATGTACGATATAGTGACATCCACGCGGTTTAGCTTCATTTCCCGGTTTTCCTCGGTCTCGATAACGACCTCCTCAACAGCGGCCTGCCAGCTGTATCCGAAAAAATCTTCGTCAAAATCCCCGCTGCTGTTTAACTCCGCAGATTCCGGATCCTGCCGGATATCGGCCATTTTGGCCGTCGCCAGCTCGGGGGCCACGGTGTAGAATCGGAATGCCTCGTTCATGGAAATGGTCTGGCCCTGCATACGCAGCACACTGACCAGCACAATGGCGATAATGGCCAGCGCCACCATGACTTCCAAAAGGGTAAAACCCCGGGACAGATCCGGCAGAAGATGTTCAGAATGCCGCATGGTCTTCATGAATCTGCACCTCAAGCAGAAACGGTTGAACTTCATAGGTGATGCGATCGGCGTCCGCATCCTCCACATGGATCATCGCATGATCGGAATAGCCTTTTTTAAAAAAGCGGATCTCGGCCACACCGCTGCTTTCTCTCTGATCCTCCGGGTATTCCACATCAAGCAGCCGATATCCGTCCGGCAGCTGAAATTCATTCTGTTTTTTCTCTGACATTTCCGCCAGTTCATCCATCTCCGGCATATCCGCCGACTCCGGCGTATCTACTGACGTCCAGAATTTGTGATTGTCAAAATCCACATGGAGAATGTGTCGGGCCTGGCGTCTGACCGCGTTTTCTTTTAAGGTTTTAACCGTCAGTACCAGCCATTTGGACACCTTCCGTTTGTCCGAGGACAACAGATTGGTGTTGAGCCGCGGGACGGCAAAAAACATCATGACACTGATCAGGGTGATCACCACGATCAGCTCGATAAGGGTAAATCCCCGTGAATGCTGAAACATTTTGGGACGGAACCTACTGAAATGCGTCAATGGATACTTAAAAGAAATGTAAGAGAATGGCCCGGGATCAGCTATTCGATCTCCCAGCTTTTGATGTCTTTGTTTTCCTCTTCCCCGCCGGGTTCGCCGTCTGCCCCATAGGAAATAATATCATAATCCCCATGGCTGCCGGGGCTTAAATAAATATAGTCATTGCCCCACGGGTCACTGGCAATTTTGCCTTTTTCGATGTAGCCGCCCCGCCGCCAGTTTTCCGCCGATTTACCGGTTTCCGGGGGCTCAACCAGTGCCTCCAGCCCCTGCTCGGTTGTAGGGTACCGGCCGTTATCCAGCTTATAGAGTTTTAAAGCGGTTTCCAGGCCCTGCATATCCACGCGGGCTTTTACTTGCTTGGCCTGCTCTTCCCGGCCGACAAGCTTGGGCGCCACGTAGACCGCCAGAATACTCAAAATGACGATAACCACCATCAACTCGATCAGCGTAAACCCCGCGTGTTTTTTAACCCGGGCATTCGACCGCTCAGATAGCGGATAAAGAAATATTTTTTTGAGATTTGATTTCATAGCACCTCGATTTACATTTAGCTTATGTTTGCCTTATTATCCGAACAGGCGGTCCTGTTCAAGTATTTTCCTGTTTGGGAAATTTTTGAAATTTTGTCAAGATAAGTAAAAGGATATGTCATGTCACAGAAAAACCAGACCACTTTTCTGGATCACCCGGACATCAACCGTTATCTGTTTTATCCCAGGGCCGATTTAGGCACCCAGGCCCCGCCTAACGGCGAAGAGGCCATGATACCGGTGGCGGAAACGGTTGCCGTTAATGCGCGATTCTATCTTTCCGATGCCGATCAGCCGCATATCCTGTTTTTTCATGGAAACGGCGAAATCGCCAGCGACTACGATGATATCGGCCCCATTTACAACACTTACGGCTTCAATTTTCTGGTTGCTGATTACCGGGGATACGGAAAGAGCGATGGCGATCCCAGCGTTTCAGCTCTCCTTCAAGACGTACACCCCGTATTTTCTTATGTCCGCCAATGGATGCGCCGGAATCACAGACGTGGTCCGCTCTGGATCATGGGCCGCTCCTTGGGAAGCGCTGCCGCACTGGAATTGGCCAGCCAGCACCCGAACGCGTGCCACGGATTGATCATTGAAAGCGGTTTTGCCCATACCCTGGATCTGCTTAATCATATCGGCATCAATACCCGCCCGTTTGCCCATGAAACGGACACAGCCATCGCCAATATCGATAAAATTAGCTTATACAGCGGCCCTACCCTTATTATTCATGCGGAACATGACCATATCATTCCCTTGTCCCACGGAAAAGACCTTTATGATAAATCCCCGGCATCTGTCAAAAACATTAATGTGATTCCGGGTGCGGATCATAACACGATCTTTTTGATGGCTGGAAAGGACTACTTCGATATCATTCGGGCGTTTGTGGATCAGGTGTCTGCCACGCCCCGCACATAAAAGCGGCATGTCCGATCCTGGCTGTCCACATACCCCATTTCCGTATGCACGTACCAGGCCGCGGTAAAGGACTTTGTATCCGAACTCCAGAGCCGGTTTTTCTGATTGTCAAATATCGACGGCTGGCAGTAGTCGCCCAGAACGGACTTCGGCTCGATCAGGGTGAGCAGTTCATCCACCGTAGGCAGCCGCCATCTGTCAATTTCCCCAAAATTCTTTTTATTTAAGTGATCTATGTATGCTTGAGCGCTATCCCAATCCAGGGGATACGGGCTGCCGGACGGCTGCCAGATCAAGCCCAGGGCTTTATCCCGGACGATTTGAGCATTCAGAAGATAAAAATCGCCGGTCGCTTGGACGGCCGGCCGATGGAGTTTGTCCAGACCAAAAACCGATTGCGCCCCATCCCGCAGCACTTTTAACGGGGTTTTCCGGGGGGTGTGGCTGGCGGCGGACTTTTGATCGGCGGATTCAGGCGGCATCCACTGGCAGGTCTGCTCGACGGTTTCCCGCCATTTGGCAAAGGCATCATTTAATGCCTCCCGCATTTCCGTACAATTCTGAAACCGCCTGGCCGGATTAGCATCAATTCCTTTGCGCAATATTTTATCCCAAATATCGCCCAGAAGCGGATTGATCCGGGACGGTGCCGGCGGCGCATCGAATTCCGGCGGCAGCGTGCCGGTAAGCATCCGCCAGGCCATAACCGCTGCGCTGTAGAGATCCGACCGCTCATCGGTTTTATCCGGACTCGTCTCCTGCTCCGGCGGGGCATAATACGGGGTGCCAATTTTAAATGTTTCCGGAAGGTCCTTAACTTCACCCCTTAGCCGCGATAATCCCAGATCGATGATTTTTATCCGGTCATCATCGGTTAACAGGATGTTATAGGGCTTGATATCCCTATGGATGATCCCGGCGGCATGCAGCCGGTCAAGGCCGGCCAGGGTCTGGTCCATATACCGGATTGCCCGCTCCGGCGGCAGCAGCCGGCTAGGCTTTTCAATGTCATAGCTCTCGCCGATAAGGTCCCCAATGTTCATGCACAGGTATTCCATGACAAAGAAGGGCCGGCCGGATTGATCATAGTCAAAATCAAGGAGCCCTGCCACATGGGGATGATTAATATTGCCCAGCACCCGGGCTTCGGTAAAAAAAAGTTCATCGATCTGCTCTTTTCCGAGCAGCTGCTGCATGTGTTCATGCGGGGTTAGGTGTTTTAAGGCCACGATTTTTTCGACTTCCGGCAGCACGGCCTTATAAACCCGCCCCATACCGCCTTTTCCCAAAAGCCCTTTGATCTGGTACTTGCCGATGGTCTTCATCGCCTGTCCGTTCCCTGCTAAAGCTTTGCATTTACTGATTTATATGATATTAGCATGAATAATTTATTAGAATCAAAATAAAAATAGGATTTCAGAAAAATAGAAAATCAAAGTTAAATCAAAACATTAACTTTAATTGATAATTTACTATTATTATTGTAATTATGAGAAAAGAAGCGTATGCCAGAAAAATTATTAAATAATCAGCATCCATTGGAGCTCGCCGCCTTTTCAGGCGCAACACGCGATGCCCTAAAGGAAAAACTGGAAAAATTTTTTCAACCGTTTGCATCTGATTTCGAATCCATCCGAAAAAAAGCGCGGCTGACACGAGAGGCGTTTTCCCCTCAATCCCCTTGCCGTTTGACCATGATGCTCGATCCGGAAACGGATATTTCCGCTCAAAAAGAAATCATTTGGCATCATCTGAACAACCCGGCGGAGAGTCAATGGACCGAAAAAGCCATGTATTTTAATGAAAATGATAATCCGGGAAGCATCGGATTGGTCTTTCCCGGTCAGGGCAGCCAATATGTTCAGATGGGCGCGGATATGGTCCAGGTGCTGGCGGAATCCGAAGCCATCCTTAAGCAGGCGGATGCCGCATTTGATAAAAAAAATAAATTGTCAGCGATGATCTTTCCCGAACCGGCTGACGATAAGGCAGAGCTAAACCTTCAGGAAAACCGGCTGCGGCAGACTGATGTGGCCCAACCCGCGATTGGAATGGTAAGTCTTGTCATGCTTTCTGCACTGGCAAGATTCTCTGTTTTTCCGGATGCCGCCTGCGGGCACAGCTATGGGGAGCTAACCGCCCTGCATGCGGCTGGACGCATCAACCGGGAAGACTTCTTCAGGCTTTCCGTGGCCCGGGGCCGATACATGGCAGAAGCGGGGGAACGGGATGGGGATCCCGGGGCGATGCTGGCGGTGAAAGCCCCGATTGATGCCATCCCTGACATGATTGCCGAGCAGGGCCTGGATATTATTCTGGCCAATCGGAACAGCCCGGATCAGGGCGTGCTCTCCGGACCCACGGAAGATATTGAAAAAATGCATACGATTTTAAAGGAAAGGCATATCCGGGCGATCAGGCTGCCGGTGGCGGCCGCATTTCACAGCCGCCTGATGGCATCCGCCGCCCGGCCGTTTCAGGAGACGATTCAGGCCACTAGATATTTTCATTCGGATATTCCGGTTTATTCAAACACCACCGGTCACCCCTATCCGGCGGACGAGTCCTCCGCCAAAGTTCTCCTGGGGCGGCATTTGATGAACCCGGTCCATTTTATCGATGATATCGAAGCCATGTATGCCGATGGGGTGGATACATTTATCGAAGTCGGACCGAAAACCGTGCTCACCGGACTTATTCGGGCCATACTCAAGGGGCGTGATCACACGGCCATCGCGCTTGATGCTTCCTCCGGCAAAAAATCCGGGATCACGGATCTTGCCGCGGCACTGGCCCGATTGGCGGCGGCCGGCCATTCAGTCGACTTGACCGCGTGGGCCTAATTGGCCGCCATTGCGCCGCAGAACGGACAGTAGTTAAACTCTTCCACGGCCACGGGCTTGTGGCACTGATTGCAGATATTGGGGGCGGGACCGAGCTCCACCAGGAGTTCGCCCTCCGTGACCGGTACCATTTTTTTATTCTCTTTGTAGTTGGCGGTTTTTAACACCCGCTTCACCACGCCATCCACAGGGGCGGCCACCGCTTTTTCCTGCTTCATAATGGAAATGTTGAATATTTCCTCTCCGGCCTTTACAAAATCCCCGGCGCTGACATACATGACCCAAAGATCCCCGTTGCTGGGGGCTGCCGCGTGATACGAATTGTTGAGATCCGCCATTTCAAGCGATGCCGACTCCTCTGCCTCAGGCGTCTTCACCTGAACTTGGCAGGTAAATATTTCAGAATCCAAAAGATAACGGACAACGCTTACCCCGCTCTTTCGCGGGGAGGAAATGTCAAGGATCTGCATTTTATGGGGTTTGCCCTGGCTGTCCGTAAACTGAAGCTCCTGCTTTCGCGCCAACCCCTCAAACCAGACATCCAGGGGGATCTGATTGGGGTCCCCGTAATTTTTCTGAAATTCAACGGTCTTAATGGCATCGCCCGGATGGTTGAGATAGAGGACGAATTCCTCATCCGTGGGCATCCGGCCGATGTGCTGACGCAGGCTCTCGTGCTCCGCATCAAAGTCCACATCCTCGATAAACTCAAGCGGTGAGACGTCTGTACGAGTATCCAGCGCCCATTGATAGTCCGTGCCAAATGCGCTCTGGTAAACCCAGTCCGGCGGAAAACCCAGCGGCAGTTTTCCGTATTTGCCCAGCAGGAGATCTCGAAAGGCATCATTACTGTCCTGATAAAGCTTTAATCGATCCCAGAGGATCTCATCGGACAATTCTTTTACCGGTGTCTGGGAGACGGTTTCTAACACATCCAGCATGTGCTGCACGTGTCGCTCCCCGCCCCGCTTATACGCGCCGGTCACGGCCAGAAAAGCGGTGTTCCAGGTGATCTGGGAACCGGGGGTGACGTCGTGATACCGGACAATTTTGCGGGTGCCGGCCAAAAATCGCAGCATATAGGGCAAAAGCCTGATATAGCCCTGCTTCATGGCGCCCTCCTGTGAGGATGAGGTGGCCCCGCCAGGCATGCCGTGCTCCACCACATCATAGTCAATCCCCTGAAAATAAGGTGAGCAGTACCGGTCGTAGTAAGGCATGATCTGCTTTAGGATAAACCCGCACTCACGGATCATATCCTTGTTCAAATGGGTTTTGACCCCGAGTTCGTCCTCAATGTAGGCCGCAGTTGAGAGCACCTCGCCCTGGCCGTACCATCTGACCGACGCGCCGATGGCTGTATCCACAATATGGGCACCGGCAGCGGCGGCCGCCCCGACGGCCGGAACGAACAGGCCGTCGGTATAATGCCTGTGATAATGCAGCACCAAGTCTGGATATTTTTTTCGCAAAGCGCCAACCAATTCCCGCATGAACCGGGGCGGACAGACGCCTGCCATATCCTTTAAGCCCAAAATAATCCGTCGGGTGGCCGTTCGCGTATCCACTCCGGCAATATCGGCGACCATCCGGAGAATGTCTTCAGTTACGGTCAGATAGCGATCCACGGTAAACCCGTCCGTGTATGACAGGGAGATGGCGGGTTCGAAAATGTTGCGGGACGAGTTTAAGGCGATCTCCGCAAAGGGCCGCATATTCTCGATATGGTTTAAAAAGTCAAAACACCGCACCACGTCATAGTGTTCGCAGATCATCTCCCCGGTCTTGGCCATCATGGCCCTGGACTGCGGCCGATATCCCAGTACATTGGTGGAGCGGATAAGGATCTGCTTCAGGGTATGGGGAGCGAACTGATTCCATTCCCTGGCTTCGGTAAACGGATAGGTCATGTTGGCCAGCATGGCCACATGGAAATGGGCCCCGCCCCCGTTTTCCATGGAGAAAAATCCGCATCCGTCAAGAAACGGGCCGATAATCCGGTCCTCTGCCAGCCGGAAGCGGTTACCGCTGTTGGACTGGGTAATATCCCGGGTGGTGGTGTCCGTAAAGTGTACGTAATTCGAATCCCTTATAAAATTAAGGGTCGCATCCCGGTCGCCCCGGGGGTAGAGATAGGTCTCCGGCACCGGCTTTTGCCGCGGGGTCACTACCTCCACCCGGCCGAGCCGTTTATCAAAAACCCCGCGATATTCGCCGAGGCCCACAAAAGGATTGTAGCCGCGGGCGGAGATTTCCGCAACCAGCCGGGAAAGGCGCAAGGCCTCGGGTTCCTGGTCGATGTAAGACATCAACTCCGGACTCTGCTCGATAAACCGGGTGTCAAATTCGCCGGCCACAAATTGCGGGTGCTTTAAAATCTGGCGGTGAAAGGGAATCGTGGTCTTTACCCCGCCGATCATGTATTCGCGAAGCGCCCGCTGCATGAGTTTGACAGTTTTGACCCAGGAATTGCCATAGGAAATCAGCAGTGATGCGGCGGAATCGTATTGTGAAGGGAATTCATAGCCCTCAGAGATACAGGAGTCCAGGCGCACCCCCTGACCGCCGGGCGACACATACCGGGTGATCATGCCCGCATTCGGGGAAAAACCGTTCTGCGGATCTTCGCAGTTAATGCGAACTTGCAGGGCATGCTGAAACGGTATGGTGCTGGCTTCCGACAACCGCAGCCGGCCGCCGAATGCGATGGCGACCTGCTCCTCCACCAGATCAATACCATAGCGGCATTCGGTGATGCCGTGCTCCACCTGAAGCCGGGTGTTGACCTCGATTAGATAGGGGGTGGCATCCGCGTCCACCAAAAACTCAACAGTCGCCAGGGAATAGTAGCCCACTTCGGCAATGAGGTTTTTCGCATAGGATTTCAGCCGTTCTCTTAATTCATCCGTCATTTTGGACCAGGGCGAGGGGGTAATCTCCACAAGCTTCTGGTGCTGTCGCTGAACCGTGCAGTCGCGCTCGTCAAAGGCGAATACATTACCGTAATGATCCGCTATCACCTGGATTTCAATATGCCGGACCGAGGTTAAATACTTTTCCACATAAAGGCGCGGGTTGCCGAAAGAGGCCTCAGCCATGACCGAGGCTTTATTAAAAGCGGTTTCGAGCTGGTCTTCGGAGTAAATTTCGTAAATGCCGCGGCCGCCCCCGCCGCCTTCGGCTTTGAGCATAATCGGAAAGCCGATTTGATGGGCTACCTCTCGTGCCTCGGGGATGGTGACAGCCGTCTCG
>DATGCF010000267.1:0-9988 GCA_035312245.1 Desulfosalsimonadaceae bacterium | reverse complement strand
GCATGACGGCGGATGATGTCCGGGAGGGGCGATTGATCAAAAACCTATCCGCCAGGTGGCGAAAGGAACCCACCGATCTGTCCTGGGCGGAACTTTTGGAATCGCGGGCCCGCCAGGTGCCGGATAAAAACTTTCTTTTGTATGAGGAAGAAACATTCACCTACCGCCGGATGGATGAGAATGCCAACCGGGCGGCCAGCTTCCTGCTGACCAATGGGGGCGGCCGGGGAAAGGGCTTAGGCATTTTAATGAAGAATTCGCCCCGGTTTCTGGATTTGTTTTTCGGGGCTCAGAAAATCGGCATGTATCTGGTCCCTATGAACCCGGAGCTTAAGGGAGAAGGCCTGGCCTACCTGATCAATCACAGTGATATCCAAATGCTGGCCGCAGATGCCGAGCTTGTCTCTTCGGTTGAAAACATATCCGACCCCCTTGATAAAGTTTCCAAATTTATTGTCGATGATATTGAAAAAGAGGCGGCCGGATTTGCCTTTCCTGATCACTATATCCCATTGAGCCATGCCTATAAAATGGCCCCGGACAATCCAAGAGTCGGCTATAACCCGGATGACATGTGTCTGATCATTTATACCTCCGGGACCACCGGCCGCCCCAAGGGAGTGGTATACCGGTATAAGACCTCCTCCGTGCGGCTGCTCATGTTTTACGCCCAGGTGCTGCTTAAAGAAGATGACGTCTATTATACCTGCCTCCCCCTGTGCCACGGCAATGCCCTTTTGATCACCACCACCATGTCCCTGGCGCGGCGGGCCACGGTGGCGCTTTCCAGAAAGTTTTCCGCCAGCCGGTTCTGGGAGCAAATCCGCACCTATGACGCCACGATCTTTAACACCATCGGCTCCATCATTCCCATCCTTATGAAGCAGCCGGAAAAAGAGACAGACCGGCGGAACAACGTCCGGTGCGTCTTTTCCGCCGCTTGCCCGGCGGATATGTGGGAGCCGTTTGAAAAACGCTTCGGTGTCACCCTCTACGAAGGCTACGGCGCGGTGGACGGCGGCGGCAAGGGCATCATGAATCTGGGCACCGCGCCTGTAGGGTCGCTGGGCAAGCCGAACCGGCCCGGAGACATAAAAATTGTGGATGAAAACGGTGCCGAGGTGTCGACCGGAGAAACCGGTGAGCTGCTCTTTAAGGTCAAAACCGGCGGCAGCCGCGTGGAGTATTATAAAAATGAAGAAGCCTCCATGGAAAAGGCGAGGGACGGATGGCTTTACACCGGCGACCTGGTCCGGCAGGACGCCGAGGGGTTCGTCTATTTCGTGGGCAGAAACACCGAATCCATGCGCAAAAGCGGCGAAAACGTCTCCGCCTATGAGGTCGAACATGTGATCATGGAGCACCCGGCGGTTGAAGACGTGGCCGTCTATGCGGTGCCCTCGGAGATGAGCGAGGATGAAATCATGGCGGCCGTGAAGCTGGTGGACGGCCATACGCTGACCGGCATCGATTTGCGGGATTTTTTATCCCAAAGGCTGGCCAAATATGCGGTTCCCCGGTATGTGCGGTTTGTTGAGGAATTCCCCAAAACCACCTCACACCGGATCATCAAGCGCGAACTTGAAGCCGAAGGAATAACCGCGGATACCTATGATGCCCTTAAAGAACAAGATTAAGAGTAAGATTAAGACGGAGGAGTCCCCATGATTTCAAGAAAAGAAATCAGGCAGTATTCGGCCAACCCACCCTTATTTGAAGACAGCATCTGCAGCCTCGCCTCAATCCCCAAACAGCCCAAAGCCATGGGCAAGGAAACCAAAAAAGTCATTGCCCTGGCCCGCAAATTCAACCAGGAGGTGATCCGCCCCTACGCCCTCGAGCTTGACCTGAAAATGCAGGCATCGCCCACTTTCATCCCCTGGGATTTTGTGGAGCAAGCTAATGAGTGGGGGTTTTATACGGGCTGGATTCCGAAAATATTCGGCGGCAAGGGATGGAATATGCCGTCCATGGCCTATTTTATCGAAGAAATCGCATCCGAATGTCTGGCCATGGCCAACCTGATCGGCGTGCACTACCTGGGAATCTCCACCCTCACCTCAACCGGCAATATCCGCCTGATCAATAAAATCTGCCGCGATGTGGCCGCCGGGGAAAAGAGCCATATCCCCTGCCTGGTATCGCTTGCCATCACCGAGCCCGGGGCGGGAACGGATGTGGAGGAAGTGGATCTGGCCGATAAAGGCAACATTACCTGCCAGGCGGAAAAGGTCCCGGGCGGATATAAGATAAACGGCACCAAGGTGTTTATCTCAAACGGCCACCTCTCCACCTGGCACATGGTGATTGCGTATTCGGATCTTTCCAAACCATCCGAGAACACGGTGGTACTGGCGGTCAAAACCGGGGAGAAGGGGTTCTCGTTCGGCCGCATGGAAAAAAAGATGGGCCAAAAGGGATGCCCGGCCAGTGAACTAATTTTTAAAGACTGCTTTGTACCGGATGAATGGGTCTGCTTTGACCCGGATCAGATTCGATCTTTTAAGCGGCCAGTCCGGGAATCGGCCATGCAGATGCTCGATTACGTGGTGGCGGTCACCCGGGCCGGTGTCGGCGCCTTCGGCACGGGGGCGGCCCGGGGCGCTTACGCCGAAGCCCTGAAATTCGCCGCTGAAACTGACGTCGGCGGCAAGCTTTTAATCAATCATGAATGGGCCCAGTGCATGCTGGCCGAGATGCTGAAAAATATTATGATCGCACGGCTTTCCTATGTCGAGGCCAACTATGCCAATGGATTGTACGGCGCGTTCCGGGAACTTCAGAAAAAGCCCATGTATTACTATTATAAGCTCATGCCGGCCAAATTTTTTGATAAAATCCTTGCGCCGATGACAGAAAAGCCGTTGATGACCCGAATCTTCCGGAAAATCCAGTTGGACGGCCAGACCGACGACGAAATTAACCGGACCTCCGGCTGGGGGTCACTCAGCAAATTCTGCGCCACCGACATCGGCATCCGGAACTGCCAGATGGCCTTGGAGCTCATGGGCCAGCACGGGCTGCGCCACAACAGCCGGGTGGAAAAAATGCTGCGGGATGCGAAGCTTCTCCAGATCTATGAGGGGACCAACCAGCTCAACCGGCTAAACCTTTTCAAATGCTTGATTGCCAAAGATTTTCCGCAAGCGGTCGTATTTGCCGAATAACCTCAGGAGGTCGCCATGATTGCAGGCTCGGATAGGGAGTTAAAGATGCTGGACAAGGCATCCGCAGAATTTGCTCGTAAGGAACTCGCCCCGGCGCGGCAGGAAAATGATGCCTACCCGTTTGCCCCGTTTTTTGACGCCATATTAAAAAAGGCCTATGACCTGGATTTCTTCCACGTGACCCTGCCGGACACACTAAACGGCATTGGCCAGGGGATCACCGCCCTTTGCGTGATCCTATACAACATCTGCCGGGAAGACAGCAGCCTGGGCGGAATCCTCTTCACCAACACCGCCGCTCAGGAGCTTCTGATAAAGGCAGACGAGCAAGACCTCTTGGCATCGATTACCCAATCGCCCGGATCAATCGCCGAGTTCCTAATTGCGGCCCCCATATTCAACAACCCGTCGGATATCGCCAATGCCGCCATGGCCGTTAAACAAAACGGCGGCTATGCGCTCTCCGGTCCCGTGGAATACGTGGCCGCCGGCAGTATATCCCGCCATGCGGTGATTCCGGCAAGAATAGACGGCGCGAATAATTATTCCCTTTTTCTGCTTGATCTGTCTTCAGACCGCGTATCGGTCTCTGAGCCGATTCACAGCCTTGGGCTTCATGCCTGCCCGGCGGTGGATATCACCCTGGATCAGGCGCCAGGCCGGCTCCTGGGCAAATCGGGCCGCGGACCGGTATATTTTGAAAAAATGACCGACCGGATGTCTGCCGCGGCCGCGGCCATGTCTGCCGGGATTATGGCCGGATCATTTAAGGAGGCCCTGGCATACAGCCGGGGCCGGTTCCAGGGGGGGCGGGAAATCGTCAACTGGTCAGAGATGCGAATGATTCTTTCGGATATGGCCGTTAAAGTGAAAACCGCCGAGGGAACGGTATCAAGGGTCTGCCAGGCGGTTGACGCCCAGGAGGCCCGATGGCAGACATACGCCCGGGCCGCGGCCATTGATATCCAGAAAAGCGCCTGCGACTTAACCACGGACGGCATTCAGGTGTTGGGCGGCGTCGGCTACATGAAGGATTTCGGCCAGGAAAAACGGTTCCGGGATGCCAAACATGTCCAGGCGCTTCTCGGCATGGTGCCAATGAGAAAACTGCGGTTTATCGCCAGCCTCCTTTAAGTCCCCCTTTTGAAAGAGGGGGATTTATCCGAGACGGCAATTTCAAATCCCCCCGGCCCCCAAGGGGAGGCAAAAAAAGGCCGATGACGATTACAAATACAAATAAGAATACGATCACACATCAAGAGCGCTGAACCATGGCCAGGGCTTCCCGAACCATCTGGTTGGTATAGCCCCACTCATTGTCATACCAGGTCATAATTTTGACCAAGTCGCCGTCCACCACCTGGGTCATGGTGAGATCCACGATCGATGCCCGGGGATCTTTTATAATGTCAGATGAGACGATTTCATCATCGGATACACCCATGATGCCGGCATAGCGGTCACTATTGGCCTCGGCCCGGAAGATTTCGTTCACTTCATCCCGTGAGGTCGGCTTTTCGGTGAGAAACACCAGATCCGCCAGAGAGCCCACCGGCACCGGCCCGCGGATGGCCACTCCGTCAAATTTCCCGGCATACTGCGGCAGGGCCTTGGTCGTCGCAATGGCCGCCCCCGTGCTGGTGGGCACGAAATTGGCGGCAGCTGCCCGGCCGCGGCGGAATTTCTTGGCCGGCACATCCACGATCGCCTGGGTAGAGGTATAGGCGTGGATGGTGGTCATGATGGCCTTTTTAATACCCATCTGACGGCCCAGCACCTCGACCACCGGCGTAATGCAATTGGTGGTGCAGCTGGCGCAGGAATATACCTTCTGCCCCCCGCCGGGCTGATTCACCCCGTGGACCACCGTATCCAGATCCTCGCTTTTAGCCGGCGCGGAAAGGATGGCGTGCTTGGCCCCCGCCTGGATATGCTTTTCCAGTCCCTCGCGTTTGGTAAAAACCCCGGTGCATTCAAATACCACGTCAATGCCCAGATCGCCCCAGGGCAGTGCAGCCGGATCCTTTTCGTTAAACACCTTGTATTCCGTTCCCTCCACAACCAGGCTGTTTTCCGTATGATCCACCCTCTTTTCATACCGGCCGTATACAGTGTCATATTTTAAAAGATAAGCCAGGTTATCCGTGGGCACCAGATCATTGACTGCCACCAGTTCCAATTCAGGGGTATCGAGTACCAGCTTGAAAGCAGCCCGGCCGATCCGGCCCATTCCATTAATCGCAACTTTTGCAGCCATAATTGTCCTCCTTTTATAGATGATCGTAAAAAATTCTGAAACTCAATCATAATCTAATCCGGAGCGACAGGATACGCAAAGACCCAAGGGTTCTCCCCGAATAGTATTGGCTTGCCCCCTTGCCGCAAAACGGCGGGGTTTTACCCGCCTGATAAGAATAGCGCGCTTCTCCCGGGTCCTCCCTTTATTTGAAGACATGTATAGGGTTAATCGCATAAACAGCTTCCATTGATCCCCCCAAAACCATAAAAGGGTAAACGACATGGCAGTTCCAAGCCTAAATGTGCTGGTTTCCAACTGGTTTCTCCGGTATTAACCGTAACTTAAAGCTAAGCGCCTGTCATTTCGAGATGCGGCAGCGACGAGAAATCTTAAAAACCTTGCAATTGAAAGATTTCTCGCTGGCGCTCGATAAATTGAAAGGTTCCGGGTTTCAGCCAATGCGTCGGTTGGGTTGAGAAACGAAACCCAACAATAGATGCCAATCCCTAATACCCAACACCTAATACCCACCTACGTCTGACATTTTTCACACATATAGGCGGTGCGGCCGGAGATCTTGATTTTCTGAATCCGGCCGCCGCAGACCGGACACGCATCGCCCTCTGAGCGATGGGGCAGAAGATAGTCGGCCGGAAATTTTTCAGGTACGGCCTCACACTCAATGGCCGTTTCCAGCACATCGCGCAAGGCCTGATACAAATGCTCAAGACGATCTTCATCCAGCCGGCTGATGGTTGTTTTTGGATGGATACGCGCCTGAAACAAAATTTCATCACTGTAGACATTACCGATACCGGCCACCCGCTCCTGGTTCATCAGGGCGGATTTCACCATGGTGCGCGCCCCGGCGACTTTATCTGCAAAGCTCTTAAAATCCAGCTCAAGCGCATCCGGCCCTAACTTTTGTGAAGCGATATAATCCTCGCCTGTATCGGTCCACGTGAGCCGGCCCAGGAGGCGCTGGCAGTCGAATGCCAAAAAATGGCCGTCTTCAAATGTAAAAACTGCCCGGGCATGCTTGGGATAAACATCGGCTGAGGCGCCATAGACAAAAAAGCCCGTCATCCCGAAGTGAAAAACCGCCCACCCGCCTGAACTCATTTTGGCAAGGAGATATTTGCCATGCCTGCGGGTACTGACAAACTGGTTACCGGCCATTCTTTCCTGCAGCTGGTCCGCTGAGATATCTGCCAGAATCCGGTCATCTGTCACACGGACTTCTGACACAACCTGCTTCATGGCGTGCTGCTCCATATACCGCCTAAAATTTTCCACATCCGGCAGTTCCGGCATAATTGTGCTCCTTTCAGTCAATTATGTGAGGCTATCTCACCTAAAGCCTTTCCTGCTCAATCGCCTTCTCCTCGGCCCGGGCCAGATCGCCCTGCTCTTCTGCATCTTCGTCTGACAGAACTTTACGCGCCTGGGGGATAATTTCATGCTTCTCCCATTTTTCCAGATAAATGGTTTGTTCCTATTTCTGATTCTAATTAAAATTAAATAGCGCTTTGATTTAACGCAAACCCGTAACTCGGATCAGCTTCTATGGGCAACGGATAAAAACCATGAACCCCGGTGATTGGCATACGGGCTTTGAAATATGCGCCAAAAGTGGTAAACAGATAAAGAATGCAGAGTTATGCTGCATTTTTGCAATCATATCCCGGAACTTCGGATTATAGGGAAGCGGGGGTAATCATTTTAATATTTGGAGAGGCCGCATGCCGCTTAAAACCGCCCAAGAATATGAGGAAAGTCTGAGAAAATTAAACCTGGTCGTATACATGTTCGGCAAACGGGTTGAAAATGTCGTGGATCATCCGATCATCCGGCCTTCCATGGCAGCTGTGGCCCAGACTTACGAACTGGCCCACCGGCCCGAGCATGAGGACATCATGACAGCGACCTCGCACCTGACAGGGGAAAAGATTAACCGGTTCACCCATGTTCATCAGAATGTCACGGATCTGGTCAAAAAAAGCAAGATGGGGCGCCTCCTGGGGCGGGAAACCGGGTGCTGCTTTCAGCGCTGCGTGGGCATGGATTCGTTGAATGCCTTATCCATTGTCACCTATGATACGGATCAGGCATACGGCACCCAATATTACCCCCGGTTTCTCAAATACCTTGAATACGTCCAGGAAAATGATTTGACATGCGACGGCGCCATGACCGATCCCAAGGGGGACCGGGGCCTTCCGCCCCACAAACAGGCGGATCCCGATCTCTACCTCCGTGTGGCGGAGACGCGCGAAGACGGCATTATTGTGCGCGGCGCCAAGGCGCACCAGACCGGGGCGGTCAATTCCCATGAGATCATCGTGATGCCCACCATCGCCATGCGGGAGGCGGATAAGCATTACGCAGTTTCATTTGCCCTGCCCTCGGATGCCGAGGGGATTATCTACATTATGGGCCGCCAGTCCTGCGATACCCGAAAGCTTGAGGAAGGCCTGATGGACCGCGGCAACATTTTATTCGGCGGCCATGAGGCCCTGGTAGTGTTTGACAACGTATTTGTGCCTTGGGAGCGGGTATTCATGTGCGGGGAATATGAGTTCGCCGGCAAGCTCGTGGAAAAATTCGCCGCCTATCACCGGCAGAGCTATGCCTGCAAGGTGGGTGTCGGGGATGTTTTGATCGGGGCGGCCCAGACGGCGGCTGAGTATAACAACGTGGCCGGGGCATCGCATATAAAAGATAAGGTGATTGAGATGAACCACCTGAATGAAACCCTTTACTGCGGCTGCATTGCCTGCGCATCCGAAGGGCATAAGGAACCCAGCGGCACCTATGCCGTCAACACCCTGCTTGCCAATGTGCACAAGCAGAACGTGACCCGTTTTCCCTATGAAATTGCCCGCATCGCCCAGGATGTGGCCGGCGGACTGATGGTGACCATGCCGTCTGAAAGCGATCTGAATGCACCGGAAACCGGCAGATGGCTTAAAAAATATTTTGCGGGCCGAAGCGATACCCCGGCGGAGCATCGCATGCGCATCCTGCGGCTGATTGAAAACATTACCCTGGGCACCGCCGCCGTCGGGTATCTGACCGAATCCATGCACGGCGCCGGCTCGCCCCAGGCCCAGCGGATCATGATATCACGGCTCGCTAACATGCGGGAGAAGCAGAAGGCGGCCAGGCATCTCTGCGGCATTGACCCTGAATGATCCGGGTGGGGATCAAATACTGCGGGGGGTGTAATCCCGGCTATGATCGGGTGGCCCTGGTGGAGACGCTTAAGCGCCGATTGGCCGGCCGCGTGGAATTCGTCCCTTATGATGCCGGAAATGTCGACAAAGTGGTGGCCGTCGAAGGCTGTCCCACCGCGTGCGCTGATCTGAACGGGATTGATAACTGCGAGATTATAATAATTAAGTCACCCGAAGAGGCTGATCGGGTTATCCAAACACTTAAACCAGAGTAAGAGTAAGAGTAAGACGGGTAAAGATACCGCCGGGGCTGTATAAGCCTACAGGCCGTATTCGGCCCGCTCGATCAGCTCCTTCTGCAGATCGCTGTTTAGGGTTACAAAATAGGCGTTGTAGCCGGAAATCCGCACCAGGAGGTTACGATAGTTCTCCGGGTACGCCATGGCATCTTTCAGGGTCTCGGAGGTCACCACGTTCATCTGCATCTGCATGCCGCCCAGATCAAAATAGGTCTTCACATAGGAAAACATCCGGTCAATAATCGATTCCCGCTTGTCCTCCCCGCCCGGCACTACCTTGACGTTAAATGCAATGTTGTTGTTCATATGCCGGGGATTTAGGCGCGCCACATCCCGGATGTTATCAAGCAAGTTAGCAGACGCTTGCGGCTCCGGGGTCAGCCCCGGGGTAAAGGGTTTGCCGGTGAGCTTCCCGGACGGCAGGGCGCAGCTTAGTGTCCCATAGATAACGTGGTTGGACATGGACCAGAATCCAGCCGTATACCGGCCGCCGCGGTAGTTGGTGTGCTTTCCGTAAAAATCATGGGCGAATTTTGTTACGCGGTTTGCCATTTCCACCGCCTCATCACTGCCGGAGCCGAACAGCGGCACCTTTTTGGTGACCAGCGCATACAGGGCCGAATCGTTCGCGAAGTTTTGATCCACCGCTTTTTTCAGCTCCGCAAAACTTACCCGCTTTTCATCAAATACCAGCTTTTTAATCACCATGAGCGAATCGGTTACATCCGCCAGCCCGATGCAGGCGGCCCCGGAACTGTTATAGCGCGCGCCGCCGTGGGTCACATCCTTGCCATTTTTGATACAGTCCTCAATCAGCGCGGAAAGAAGCGGCGTGGGCCGGATGGCCTGATGGGCCATGCCCAGCATGTTGTTATACTCGATGGAGTGCTCGATCAAAAAGCCGAACTGATCAAAAAACGCCTGAAGGAACTGGTCAAACGTCTGGAAATTGTCATTTTCCACCCGGCCGACATCCGGCCCGAGCTTCCAGTTCATCAAGGGATGGCGGCCGTTGTGCAGGGCCATCTCCAGGGCCGCCACCATGTTCATCATCTGGAAATTGGTGTGCCCGATATGCCGGCCGGACAATGTCGGCTCCACGCAGCC
>DATGCF010000266.1:0-4562 GCA_035312245.1 Desulfosalsimonadaceae bacterium | reverse complement strand
ATAATCATTTAACCGATCCGCACAGCCCAGATCCCCCCAGAAATGCGTATCCGCATTCAGCCGGCAGACTTCTTCCAGAAAGCAGGCATCCACCGCCTCCTGATCCAGCGCCTGGGGATACTCGCGCGAAATCATGCTGGTAAAGTGACCGGCCACATTGAAAATAACATAGGGATAGGCCTTTTTCTCCTTGGCGCGTAAAACCATATTCTCCATTTCCATGAAGTACTGCTCGATCTCGTCCCGGGATTTATCCAGCAGATCCCGGTAAATCTTCTTGGGCGCCCGTTCGATGCCGGTCTGGTCCATTTCAACGAACCGCAGATAATGCATCCGCCGCCTGTCGAAAATGTGAAAATCCGTTTTTTCCGCCCGAGTTACATGCTCCCGAAGGCGATCCCGATCCTTTCGGCTCATGCCGGCATGGGCGAAACCCTCGATCACCCGCTGGGTTTCCGGGTCCAGGTACGGAAAAAAGACCCGTTCCAGTTCATCATTGTCCGGTTCCACCCCGATTTCCGAAAGCCCCTCACACATATCCTCATGAAAATAGAAGGCATTTCCGTCATCCGGGTAAACCACATAGTCACGCGGATCGCGGCCCAGGTAAAAAAGATCCCGGCTCTTTAAGTCCTCTCCCTCGGCAACGCTTTCCCGAAGATAATAGTGGGTATCCCCTTTGATTCCTTTTCTTGCAATATACATAAAAAGTACGTGTCCTTGGTATGGGTAATATGAATTAAAATAATACCGTTTGCAGAATCGGCAAATACGCCGATGGGGGGGCGCAGCTTTGTTAGTGCCCGATTTGGGTGTAGGACAAAAAACTTTGAATGTGAGCTAAATGAACCTTCAAATCCTGGTAAAGGCTTAGATTCAGGTCATCGGGATGAATGGCGATGCGTAAGGGCTTGGAAAAAAAATACTGATTGATGAGGTTGGTTGTTTTAAGCGCCTTTACCCGGAACCGGCTGTCCGCCATATAGCCGCTCACCGGCAGGTAAACCATCCGGTCGCAAGCTGCATCATAGACGCCTGTCTGCGTTTCATAGAACCGAAAGGGCAGCGCTTTTAATTCCTTTTTCCGAATGCGGCCCATGGCCCATGCCGGGGGGACGTAAAGGGCCGGCGCCGCCAGCCCGGATTGATGAAACCAAGAATAACATTCGGCAATGAGATCGGCAATCTCCCGGGGGGAAAGGGACAGGTGCTCGGCCTCATTTCTGGAAATGATCATCCCGTGCAACCGATGCCACGCAGAGGCAATCCTTCTGACCCGGTGCTGCCAGCCGTGGCCGGCGAGTTCATACCCGGATGCCTGAATCGACCTTAACTGGTTAATATCATTTTTCGACCATTGGCAGCCGGGCACCACCAAAAGTGTGGCGGGAAAAACCGCCCGCGCCTCAAGAAACCGGAGGATTGCCCAAACTTTTGGCAGGGTAGCCGGCATGACATCATGGATGGACACAAAGGCGGCGCGTTTCAGGCAATGGCGAAAACAGCTCATTATTGCCAGGTTGGTTCGGCAATGTGGGCAAACAGGTCGACCCATTGGCGCATGGTTTGACGATTAAACGCGGCTGCGGCCTGATGGGCGATTTCCGCCTTCTCAAGCCGCTCGGAGAGGCTTTTTCTTGAAATCCGGGAGATGGCATCAAACAGATCCTCATCAGGCGCCATGGCATAAACGCCGGGGGCCAGATCCGGCCAGTTCAAAATCCCGCAGTTCTCTGATACCAGAACCAGGCGGCGTCTGGCCATGGCCTCAAGGGCAATGGTACCGAAAGCCTCTACTTTTGAGGGCAGCAGCAGCATCTCTGCGCTATCGATCACCTGTTTGACCCCGTCTCTGGATACCCAGCCGACGTATTCAATATTGGGCACGGTGTCCGCCATCTTTTCCACTTCCGCCCGAAGCGGCCCGTCGCCTGCGATGATAAACCGGATATGGGGGAGCCGTCGGGCGGCCTCAAGGATATCCCGGATATTTTTTTCAAGCGCCAGCCGGCCGGCATAGCACACAGAGGCAAATTTTGAAGACATGGGCGCAAAAGGCGGGGCCAGAAAGTGCCTGGCAGCAGGGGTTCCGATCATTTCCGCATTTTCCGCCCCATCCGCCCGGGCGCCGGCAATCATTTCCCCGCTGTTTCCCACCACGACGGCGCTGAACCGGAAAAGCACCCGGTTCAGGGACTTCATATAAAACCGGCTGAATCCGCTCAATACAGAGGTCCAGTAGATATCCGTCAGCTTATCATACTGGGTATGGTAGCCGGCACATAAGGGGATACCCAGGTACCGGGCCATGGCAAACCCTGCCAGCCCATAGGGACCGGGGGTGGGAATCACGATCACATCCGGGCAAACCGCTTTGATCCGCTGCCAGATCCAGGTCACCTTTGGCAGATACAAGCGCTGGGTGGGGTCGCCGGGCAGTGGAAACGTGAGTTCATGGGCATAATCCTCCGGCT
This sequence comes from Desulfosalsimonadaceae bacterium, assembly GCA_035312245.1. Classification (GTDB taxonomy): domain Bacteria; phylum Desulfobacterota; class Desulfobacteria; order Desulfobacterales; family Desulfosalsimonadaceae; genus M55B175. The sequence continues at coordinate 2,088 of DATGCF010000266.1, read as the reverse complement.
CCGTGCCCGGACTCAGAAGCTCGGCATGATCAATGTAATCGGCCAGATGATCGACCAGGTCCGCATAATAGGAGCCAACGCCGTTGCGGCTGGCAATGGCATCGGATATAAAAAGCACCCGCAGCCGTTTTTCGATGGGTTCCGCCATTTCTGCCTCGCATGCGGCGTCATTAAAAAAATGCATACAATACCTTAGGTTGGGTTTTCATCGGCACGGGCGCTCGCCTGCTTTTCCGATGCGGCCTCAGATTCAGGCGGCTCATAGCCGAATTCGTCAAATACATCTGAAAACTGCTCGTATATCATGGTGTCTGTGAGCTCGTATGCGGACATATCATACTTGTGACCGCTTTGGTATTTTTTCTGGCGCTCGTCCTGATTCCGGATATAGGCCTCAAATGCCGGGGGCATGGCATAGCCCAGTCTGTCGTAAATGCTTCGGACCACGCTCTCCAGCCGGTCCTTAAGATCCTCCATCCGGACGATCATCTGTCTATCCTCGGGCAGGACGGGAAGCCGCTCCTTCAGATGGGTATAGGCATAGCGCTGTACTGCGATCATCTGGTCCCGGAATTCATACCCCCGGGTATCGTTGTCAAAAATTTCCGCGCCCGCCATCATGGAGCTGATGTGGGACGGAATGGCGGCCAACGGATTTCTGACCGTGCCGATAATCCGGCTGTCCGGAAAGGTTTTATTCAGCGCCTCAATCATGGGGGAAAAGGAGACATTTTTTGAAAATAAAATTTTATCCGTTCCCCGCACGTACAAATGCCGCTTCAGGCAGGATTTGTAAAATGCCATAATCCGCTCTTTATCCGCCGCAGACGCCTCATCATCAAAAAAAGCCAGATACCCCAGTTCCTCCGGAAACGGAAACGGCAGGATCAGGATAAAACAGGCATATATGGGGACCAGGGCAAAATAATCCTCCTCCGGGTCAGAGAGCGAAATCTGATGGATATTATCCAGGCTGCCGAACACCCGCCGCTCCAGCCATTTGATCAGGCGCGCAAACGGTGCCCCGATCAGTTGATCCAGCCGGCCCAGGCCAAGCCAGAATTTACGCTCAGTGATTGATGGCGCAAGTATCAGCTCCCATAGGGTCAGCGTGGTAAAACGTTCATTGTCGTTGGCCAATACCCGGTGCAGAAATGTGGTCCCGCTCCGCGGCACCCCGACGATAAATACCGGTTCCCGAATTTCGACAGACCGATATTTCCGAAACAGAATGTCATCCAGGATAAATCCGATCCAGTGCATGGTCTGGACGAAAAACAGCAGGGGGAAAAACCCGGCCATCATAAAAAATCGCTTGGCCGTCAGCCGCGCCTGGGTGTGCCGGCTTCTGACAAATGTTTTCCAGAACAGCCGAAAAAACGTTTGGTAGCTGATAAGCAGATTTTTGAGTAAAACAGAAGTTGCCATGAGCAGACCTATATTTTTGCCGATCCCAGTTTCTCTTCCGGCGCCGTCTTAACATAAAACGCACCGGTCATGAAAACGGCAATTTGGTAGATATTTGATGGCATTTGAGTGAAGTGAGGATTCCGTGCGGACATGAAAACAGCGGACAGACCACTGGTACCCGGCAGCCGCCCGCCAACAAGGAATTCAAAACAGTGGTACCGTTATGGATGCCGCCTATTTTTTATTGGATGCTTCGGCGTTCTGAACGCATTTTTTCTTATCTTCTTCAGGCAGGTCCTTGGCCGGCTTTAAATCCCTGATGTTGCAGACATATTCATTTCCGGCCGCATCTTTTACCAACACCATATCCTGAATGTTGGACTCACTGATATTTAATTTATCAAGATCTGACATGGTAAATTCCTTTAATTAACTTCACGGGTTTTAGGTTTTAGGTTTTAGGTTTTAGGTATTGGGTTAATAAAATTAACCCCTTATAAGTCTACGTGGCTTAAGGTTCACCGTTCACGGTTCAATGTTACACAAATTTAGTGCCTTTAAAGTTATTTTTACCACTCGTTCCCGGGCGAACGGCCCGGGGGAATACTTCAAAGGAACCAAATAATATATTTTGTAATTCCAAAGCTTTGCACTATTGTCAGTCCGAACAACGACAGT
>DATGCF010000265.1:0-2142 GCA_035312245.1 Desulfosalsimonadaceae bacterium | reverse complement strand
CGATGGAGCCGGCATACATATTCCGCACCATCAGCTACGGCATCCCCGGCGGCGGCCGCCAGCCGGCCCTTCACGGCACCATCACGCCGGCGGACCGCTGGCGCATCGTGGCGTTTGTGAAGTCTCTGGGATCCCGTCAATCCCAATAGATTGCCGTCATTTTTACCGTCTTAATCTTACTCTAATAAAAAAGGATCAATTCCTTATACTTATAACCATAACCGCATAATCGCTGAATCACATAACCACTTAAAACGGACTATCATGACCACCGAATCCTGCGACCTCTGCGGCCTGCCGCTTAAATACGGCACGGTCACCGCCCAAATATCCGGAAAAACCCTCCGGTTCTGCTGCTATGGCTGCCGCCAGGTATATATAATGATCATGGAGTCAACAGATGCGGCGGACCCCGCGCAATTTAAAGAAACAGAAATTTACCAGCGCTGCGTGGCGGCGGGGATCATACCCGGCTCCCTTGAGGATCTGAAGGACCGCCGCGGAAAAGAAACGCGGGCACCGGCTGCGGAAAAAGCTTTGGATGAGGGGGAATCGTCCACGGGCTCCGGGGATTATCTGCCCCTTAATTTGCACGTCGAAGGCATGTGGTGCCCGGCCTGCGCCTGGGTGATCGAGGAGACCCTGAATAAGTCCAAAGGCATCAAAGCGGCCAACTGCCTGTTTTCCATGGACCGGATCAAACTCGATTACGATCCGGTGGTGACCTCGCCCCGGCGCATCATGGAGAAGATCCGAAAGCTCGGCTACCAGGCCGTACCCCCGGAGGATGAGAGCAGCCGGAAGCATTCGCGCAAGGCCTTTATCCGGTTCGGCGTCTCGGCCTTTCTCACCATGAACGTCATGATGCTTTCCTTTGCCCTGTATTCGGGATTCTTTACCGATCTGCCGAAAGCCGCGGTCGCCAATATTTCATGGCCCATCGTGATTATGGCAAGCATCGTGTTCGTCTACGGCGGCGCCCCGATTCACAGAAAAGCCATTGCCGGAATGCGGGCGGCCGCCCCCGGCATGGAGGCGCTCATTACCATCGGGGCGGCCAGCGCCTTTTTTTACAGTTTCTACAACTGGCTGCAGGGAAGCATCCACCTCTATTTTGATACCGCCTCCATGCTGATCACCCTGGTGCTCATCGGAAAGGCCGTTGAGAGCTGGACCCGGGACCGGGTTCAGGCGCAGCTGGGCAGTTTCTTTGCCCTTCAGCCGAAAAAGGCCCGGATCATCACCGAGCCGTTTCCCGAGGGCCGGTATGCGGAGGCGGCCGCACTGTCCGAAGGGGACATGTTCCGGGTGATGGCGGATGAGGCGGTTGCCGCGGACGGCCGGATCATTGAGGGAACCGCCCGCGTGGATGAGAGTTCGCTCACCGGCGAAGCCCGGCCGGTGGATAAAACCGTGGGCGACCGGGTGAGCAGCGGCACCCGGGTCTTATCCGGAGATTTGAAGATCAAGGCCACAGCCGTGGGGCGGGATTCCATGGTCGGGCAGTTGACCGCGATCATGGAAAACGCGCTTGCCGGCAAAACCGGGCTTGAAGATGTGACCGACCGGGTGCTCCGGTTTTTCGTGCCGGGTATTATCCTCCTGGCGCTTGCGACCGGCGCCGTCTGCCTGGGGTTGGGGCTGGGCGTCCGCGAGTCCTGGATTCGGGCGATCACGGTGATGGTCATTTCGTGTCCGTGCGCGCTGGGGGTGGCTATTCCTTTAGCGCGGGTGGCGGGGATATCGCTTGCCGGCAGGGCCGGCATCCTGGTCCATGAGTTTTCGGCGTTTGATCGGATTGATCAGATCAATTCGGTTATTTTTGATAAAACCGGCACCCTCACAAAAGGGGCCTGGGATTTGCTGGAAATTGACACCGTGGGCAGCCGTCAGGAGCCGGCGGTTTTGGAACTGGCCGCGGGGCTCGAGGCCTATTCCACGCATTACATCGGTGAGGCCATTGTCGGTGCGGCCCGGAAAAAGGGTTTTGCGCCAGCTTCCGCAACCAGGGTGGAAGAAACCGAAAACGGGATTTCCGGCGATATAAACGGCTGCCGGGTCATGCTCGGTTCCGCCCGGTTTCTGGCGGATCACATACCGGATACCGAGGGGTTTAACAAAAGCCGTGATCCCGAATCCGGC
>DATGCF010000264.1:0-5268 GCA_035312245.1 Desulfosalsimonadaceae bacterium | reverse complement strand
GGCACCGTGCAGGCCAGATACCCGCCGGGGCAAAGCGCCGCCCATGCGGCGTCAAGTTCCTCCCAGGGCGTTGGGATATCCATTAAGACTGCATCCACCTGTGTTTCAGAAAGCGGCTCCTTTTTATCCCTCAGTTTGAGTGTCACCCGATCCGCCAATCCCACCCGGCGAAGATTCTTGCCGGTGCATTTAAGCATGTCCTCCCGGATATCATAGGTATAGACGCAGCCCTCCGCGCCCACCGCATAGGCCAGGCTAATGGCCATGGCCCCTGAGCCCGCGCCGATTTCAACCACCCGGGCACCGGGCCTGATCCCGATTCGATACAGGATACGGGATATATCCTTTGGATAGTTGATATTTGAAATCCGTCGCACCCCCATGGCCAGATCCTCAGCAGTGGGCCGCAATAAATACACCGGATGGCCGATACTGGTGGTAATGGTAGCGCCGTAGGGCCGGCCGATCATTCTGGAATAGGAAAGTTTTCCGTGTTTGGTGTTCATCTCGCCATTTTCCCTGACCCGGATCAGCTTGGCGCCCTTATCCTTAAAATAGCAAACCACCATATCGCCTTCATGTATCAGCATTATCTGTCTCCGGTAGGCGCGCTGCGCATCTGTTTATCCATACTCCGAAAAGGCGGTTTTTAATCCGGCAATCCGTGCTGCTCACCGTTCTTAATAGATATCATAATCGCAATTTATTGGAATGCCATTGAAATCATGCGGATTTTCTGCAAACCCGCATTTGAACGCATGAAAATGGCTAACATGAGGATTGAGATGTTGGGATGCGATGAGGGAAGGATTATCGATGCCTGTTTTTACGGCTCATGTGATCTTCTAAGGCGGACTGCAAGGCGGCCGCTGCCAGGTATGCACAGTGCTCGTTTTCCGCCGGCAGTCCACCGAGTTCGGCTAAAATCTTTTCACCACTGATTCCCGTCAGTTCAGTCGGGGTTTTGCCCATGGCCATCTGGGCGGCATAGGAGCCGCACACCAGACTTGGACCACAGCCATCCGTCTGGAACCCGGCCTCTGACACCCGGTCCCTGTCAAACTTCAAATAGATTTCAATTGAATCCCCGCACGTGCCGGTTTGTTTCGCATACCCGTGCGGGGCCGGGATAGTCTGCAGATAGCGAGGATTTTTCCAGCGCTCATAGACTTTTTCGCCAAAGGTCTGGCGGGTGTCTTCATCTATTTCAGATTGAAGCTGCTCGACAAAATCGTCAAATGGATCGTCCATTGTCTATCATCCCGTTTTCCTGAAGACTTGCGTGGTATAGCCTTCCGGCAAATGCGCGGTTCCCTTGACGCATGGCACATCTACGGCATTCGCCAACTGCTGCATCAGCTCATCAATGTTTTCACAGAACCCATCGCCCATGACCCAGCCGCCATCGCCTTTGCTGGCAAACGTGCAGGTGCACATATGAATGGCTTCCGCGCCCTTGCTTTGCAGGATTTTGCCCAGGTTGGCCACGTTGTCGCCCGGGCAATGACAGGTAAATACTCCGATCAGTTCACCGTCTTCATAATCGGAAAACGCCTGCTGGGTGCCCCGAAGGCTTTTAATACAGTTGGTCAGCGGGCATCGCTGATCATTTTTTTCGCAGCGGATGATACCAATATTGGCCATTTTATCAACTCCTCTGTGTGCTTTTCAATTTTTGCTGAATCTTTGATGATCAGCTGACTCCAATTATTTCCTAAATTCTTGCAAGCATAGTGCCACAAAAAATATATAATAATAATTAATATTATTACAAAAAGTTAAAGAATTTAGTTAAAGTAAAACATTAACTTATAGAATCTCATTTTGGAAATGAATGACGCCATTATAGACGTATTTCTGCAACGGTATAGAACTGAGTACGAGCAGTTCTGAAGCCATAAAAAATTTGGGCGACCCCGTAAGGATCGCCCAATGGAGGAAAAAAACAAATGGTTTAAAAATTAATTCACCAGCCCGTATTTAAACGCATAATGCGTAATCTCGGCATTGTTTTTCATGCCCATTTTCTGGAGGACCCGGGAACGGTAGGTGCTGATGGTTTTTTCACTCAAATTCAGATCCTGGGCGATAGCCTTAACCGTTTTGCCGGCGGCAATCATGCAGAGTGACTGATACTCGCGGTCGGACAAATTATCATGCGGCAGCTTTTCCTGGTCCGTGCCCAGGGTAAAAAGCAATTTTTCCGCCAGGGCTGCGCTGACGTATTTGCCGCCTTTGGCCACTTTTCGAATCGCATTGACCAATTCCTCAGGGGCGCTTTCCTTGGTCAAGTAGCCGGATGCACCGGAACGCAGCACCCGCACGGCATACTGCTCCTCCGGATGGATGCTTAACACCAGAATGGGCATCTGGGGGCTAATTTGGTGGATTTGCTTTACCAGGTCCAGGATATTGGGACCGGGCATGGTGATGTCCAGTATGACCATATCATAATTATTGGCCTTCACATGATCGATGACCTCAAACCCATTATCTGACTCCCCGAGGACCTGCATATCAGAGACTTCTGAAATAATCTGTTTCAACCCCTGGCGTACTACCGCATGATCATCGGCTATAAACACATTAACCATAAGAACATCCTTGCGCCTTAACATTTTGTTTAACGCTCGCCCATTGATTACGGGGGAGCCTGCCGTACCCGCAGTTAAATTGATTCGGCATATTGCCTGTCATCTCCATATCTCAGATGCGGCCTCAGCGCTATCGTGCTTAGGCTGAAAGTTATGTCATCTTTCTTCTTTAATACTTGTAGTCTTTTGACCGACAAAACACCACGGGCCAGCTTATAACGAGGAGGCGCCTTATTTTACCTCGCCCGCAATCAGTTTTGCGCCAGGCGCTCCTCAGTATTGCCGACAGCCGGCAGTTTGATTTTTAAAGCCGTCCCGTTTTCCGAATCCCCTTTTAACTCCAGGCTGCCGCCAAAGGCATTGACCCGCTCCCGAATACCCAAAAGCCCAAAGGATTGACTGTCGTTAATGGCATCTGTGTCAATGCCGACACCGTTATCAATGATTTGAAAATCAATCCATCCGTCTGATTGATTAAGTTTGACAAATGCTTCTGTCGCCCCGGAGTGGCGGGCAACATTGGTCAGCGCCTCCTGAAAAATCCGAAATATCGATATACATAGCTCATTGCAGATGAAATCCCCTGAAAATGCCTGCTGCTGTATGCGGGAGTCACATTTAATGCCGGTTCGCTCGCGAAACTCCGAAAGGTACCAATCCATTGCCGCTTCAAGTCCCAGGTCGCTCAGTATCTCGGGGCGCAGCCGGGAGGAAATCTGCTTCACCGACTGAAGCGACTCATTGACAAGCCCCATGCTCATATCCACTTTTTCAAGGAGCGCGCTCGTATCTCCTTCCGGTACATGCCGTTTCATCCAGGCCAAGTCAAACTTGATTGCTGTCAATAGCTGCCCCAGGTCATCATGCACCTCCCTGGCAATGGCCGTGCGCTCCTGCTCACGGGCGGCTTCCAGGTGTTTTGAAAGATTCCGCAGCTGCTCGTGGGATTTGTGCAGGGCGGCCTCGGCTTTTTTACGCTCCGTAATATCTTGCAGCGAGCCCTCGATATGGGAAAAATTGCCAAAATGATCATAAATCACATGGGCCGTAACGCTTGCCCAGACGATCGAGCCGTCCCAGCACCAGAGCCGGGATTCATAATCCCCCACATAGCCATCTTTCATCAACTGGCGCCGGAAATTTTCCCCATCCGCGGGTTTTAAATACGCCCTCCGGGCATCCTGGGCCACCAGAGCTTCCCGGCTGGGACACCGAAAAATTTTCAGACAAGCCGGGTTGGCATCAATAATCCGGCCATCCATAGTCGTCTGAAAAAGCCCGACCGGCAGGCTCTCAAAAAGGGATCGATATTTCTTCTCGCTGGCTCGCAGCGCATCCTCCGCATGTCGGCGGTCGGTGACATCCCGGGTAATACCCCCGAATTTTTGAACATTGCCCTCCGCATCCCGGATCAGGGATACCGAGGTGTCAAGATAGGTGATGACACCGTCTTTTCGCTTTACCCGCCATTCAGAGCCTTTGGCCCCCCTGCCCGTAGCAAATACCTGGTTGAAGGTTTTGAACACGCGGCCCTCGTCGTCTTCCAGCATAAAAGAGCGGTAATTCATGCCCATAAGTTCGGATCGGAGATAGCCCAGAATTTCACACAGGGACTCATTAAAAAAGGTCAGGTTGCCGTAGAGATCCACTTCATAGTAGCCGTCCTCAATATTGGCCAGAATGCCCCGATATTTGGCTTCGCTTTCCTGAAGGGCCAGTTCCGCATGGACTTTTTCAATCACATCCGCACCAACCGCCACCCCCCCGACAATCCGATTATCAAATGAATAAATCGGAGCAAAATCGGCTTTGAGAAAAGAGCGCCGGCCGCCGGTGACCGAGGTGTAGAAACCCTCATAATGCGTAATTTGCCCTTTCAGGGCGTCTGCGATGGCTTTTTTAAAGTCCCTGTCAACCGTATCCTGGAGCAGATTAAACGCCAGCACCCGAGCCACCGTGGTGCCCATGATGTCTGCACAGGTTTGGTTGCACTCAATAATCCTGCCGTCCGTATCATAGGAGCAGATACCGACCGGTGAGCTGTGAAAAAGCATGCGGTATTTTTCCAGGTTTTCGGTAAGCGCTTTTTCCGCTCTCTTCCGATCGGTGATATCCCGGGTCACCTCAACAACCCCCTGCAATCCGCCGGCTTCACTGACCATCGGAAAACTCCGGATATACCAGAACCGTCCATCAGGGGTTTCCCGCTGCATTTCATGGGGACTTCCGGTTTCAAAGGTTTTAAGAACCGGGCAGTCGGGACAGGGGGCCTGCCTTTGAAACCAGCATTCATGACAGGTCATTGAAAGAAGATCGGCTTTGGCATATCCGGATGCACTGATGAGCGCCTGATTCACCCATGCCGGCGTCATCTCCGGCGACGGATAGAAGGCGACGATGTCTGCGATGCTGTCTAAAATAGTGGATTTGATATGTTCGGACGAGGAATCATGAACCGGCGATGCGCTCGGCCGATAGACAGGCGGCGCGTGGCCATTGGGCGCCGACTCGGCATCGCTATCAGCAGGCGTCGAGACATTTTCAGGATCTCTGACGCGCTTGGCCTGCTTCTTCTTACGGGGCTTTCCGCCGGGCATAAAAAAATCCTCCCAACCAATCGCTCAATTTAGGCAGCAGATATCTCTTTTCTTGCATACGATAGTCAGCCAAAAGA
>DATGCF010000263.1:0-3063 GCA_035312245.1 Desulfosalsimonadaceae bacterium | reverse complement strand
TTTCATCGCATCTACTGCGTCAAATTTGAAAATCGCTCAATTTGGGAAAAGATCAGGCCGCCACAAAGCGGTCCCCATTTACATACTTCGCCCGTAGGTCTTTTTTCAGAATCTTGCCGGTCAGCGTCCGCGGCAGGGAATCCGCAAACACCACCTGCCGGGGGCGCTTGTAGCCGGCCAGCTTTCCGCGGCAAAAGTCTATAACCGCCTCTTTAGTGATGTCTATCCTCGGTTTTTTGACAACCACGGCAAGTCCCACTTCCCCCCATTTTTCGTCAGCTATGCCGATAACCCCGCAGTCCGCCACCTCCGGCATCCCCATGATTACATCCTCCACCTCGGCCGGGTAAACATTTTCGCCGCCGCTGATGTACATGTCCTTCCGGCGATCCAACAGGTATAAATATCCCTCTTCATCAAAATAGCCGATATCGCCGGAATGCAGCCATCCATCCGTTATGGTTTCCGCGGTTTCCTCGGGCCGCCGCCAGTATTCCTTGATGACCGTGGGGCTTTTGATCAGCACTTCCCCTTTCTGTCCCCGGGGTACCGGGTTGCCTGCTTCGTCAACAATCCGGACTTCGCTGTGAAACATCGGCTTTCCGCAGGAGCCAAGTTTCCGCAACGAATCTTCGGTGCGAAGGGCAGTGACGCCTGTTGCGGTCTCCGTCATGCCGTAGCCCTGGCTGAACATGATACCTTTGTCCATGTACGCTTCAATCAGCGGTTTGGGGCAGGGGGCCCCGCCCACCAGAAAAAACTGGATGCTGGAGAAATCGGTGGTATCAAATTCCGGCATCTGAGACATTAGTAGATACATAATCGGAATGCCGAACATGCCGGTAATTTGATTTTCCTCGATTAGTTTCAGAGCGCCGGCCGGATCGAAAAATCGCTGGATGACGAGGGGATTTCCGGCATAAATACAGGGTGTGGCCGACACATGCAAAGCGCCGATATGGAACATCGGGGCCGTGCAAAGAGCAACAGCCGGCGGTTTCTGAGGATACATATGAATTCCGTTGATGGCGTTCCAAAGCGTCTGTCCCTGGCGCACCACCGCACCCTTGGGGCGGCCCGTGGTGCCGGAGGTATACATGATGAAATGCGGTGTTTCCGGGTCGATGGTGCCATTGGGTCTGGGTTCTGCATCGGGGTAGCCGGCAATCCAGGCCTCGAATTCCGGGTCGGCTTCCGCGTCGCCGGTCATTTCACAGACATATTGCCGGATCGATGGTGCTCTGCCCCGCAGCTCCGCCACCAGTGACAGAAACTCCGGCGAATAAATCATCATCAGCGGTTCACTGTCTCTCAGGATATATTCAATTTCAGCAGCGGTCAGCCGAAAATTCAAGGGGACCATGATCCCCCCGATTTTCGAGAGGGCAAAGAGAATTTCCAAAAATACATTGCTGTTGCCCATTAACGCCGCCACCCGATCCGATTTCTTGATGCCTGCCTCCGCCAAGGCATGGGCGAGGCGGTTGATCCGCTGGTTGAAGGCGGCCTTGGACAAGACCAGATTGCTGTACTTGATGGCGGTTTCATCAGGATAGCGGGCGGCCCACTTGGTCGGCCATTCACCTACATTCATTTTTCCCTCCTCTTATCAGTTTTTAAGGGGTTGTGGCTCGGCGGGGAAACAAAAAAAGCCGGACGCCTGAAGGGCGGCCCGGCTGTCTTGAAATCGAATCGGGATTAAAGAAGAAGCGGAGGCGGCTTAAAGACCCGTGACTTTCCGTCCCAACTTCGCAGTTGGTTTGGCATTTTCCTTTATTTCATCATACCGGGAAGAAACCGCATGTCAAAACAATTCGCAGGATATCCGGGCGGTCGCCTTTCCCGGCCGGACAGACGCCAGATTCTTACTTGAAACTATTCCCCCCGGGCCGTGCGCCCGGGACCGAGCGTAAAAGTAACTTTTGCTATCGGGTAAAGGCACTAAGGCACTAAATTTTTTAAACTTTAAGCCTTGAGCTGTGCCGCACCCCCACTTTGAAAAAGGGGGGATTGGGGGGATTTGTATTGTGCCATGATGACAAATCCCCCTAAATCCCCCTTATTATTATTGTGCCAAAGGGGGACTTAAATGAAATTCCCCTTTTTTATAAGCCTTTTCCAAAGCCAAAAGCGCTGAGTCTTTTAAACCTTGAAGTGTGAACCGTGAACTCGAAGTTACTTAGACCTAAATTGAAAATCGCTCAATTTAGGTTAGAATTAATCCCCCCCCTTCCAAACGGGCCCTGGCTTCCGCCATTAACAATAATGTCAAAGTTTTCGAAAACAAAAAAGGTGTGCATTCCGTATCCGGCAAAACAGATCGCGCAACGCGGCTACGCCTCAGCCCCTTCTCAAATAACGCGCAATCGGCACAAAATCAAGCTGTTCGGGCGGTAAAAAGCGTTTACCGTAGGTCAAATAAACCTCGCTGGTTAAAAACAGCTCAAATACATCCCGGTCAATATGCCCGGCTTTTGCCATTTGGTAGAGAATGTGGATGGCTTCGCTTAGCGTTTTTGCCTTTTTATAGGGTCGGTCGGAGGCGGTCAGCGCCTCGAAGATATCGGCCACCGCGATAATCCGTTCCGGTATGGATAATTCGGCCCCGGTCAGTTTCCGCGGATAGCCATCGCCCTTTAGGGTTTCATGGTGGGTTGAGGCATATCGGGGGACTCTGGCCAATTCATTCGGAAAGGGAAGGCTTTCCAGCATCTTGATGGTGCTGATCATATGCTCTTTGATTTTAAACCGGTCTTCTTTGGTCAGGGTGCCCCGGGTGACCGACAAATTATAGAGTTCCCCCAGGTTGTAAAGATGCCGGGGAATTTCCATTCTAATGCCGTATTGTCTGCCGTCATCCATATCCTGCCGGCGTTCGATGATGTGCTGGGGTTGATCCGCCAGAAGCGGTTCGGTTGCCGGCAGCGGCGGTTTTTTCGCCGGATAGCGCAAGGCCTCGGTGGATGAAATGCCCAGGCGGTCATCAAAATGCCGCTGCCAGGTCGTCATGGCAAGATCCTGAAGCCGGTCCAGCTGCGCCTGGGTCATGGATTCGCCGCCGAT
>DATGCF010000262.1:0-3546 GCA_035312245.1 Desulfosalsimonadaceae bacterium | reverse complement strand
AATGACAGTGGCAGAAGGCTAAAGTTAATGACAGTAAGACGGGGATTACTTGACGCAGTAGACAAAGAGTTTGGTGGCCAGCTTGGCGGCGGTGAATTCGGAGACCACCGAGCCCTCCACCTTGGCCAGCTCATTGATATCCGCGGCCACCACGTTTTTCTCCGCCCCCACCCGCTTGATAAGCTCCACCACCTGCCGGTAGGTCAGCCCGCCCGGCACGGGGGTGCCGGTCCCCGGCATAATCCCCGGATCCAGCCCATCCAGATCAATCGTCAAATAGACATTATCCGGGAGCGCGTAAACCACATCATCCATCCAGGAATTATCCGCGGAATTCAGATTATGGGCATAAAACGGATACAGGTGATGGGCTTTGATGTAGTCAAACTCCTCAGGGCAGAAAGACCGAATGCCCACCTGCACAAAGGGAAGCCTTAAATCCTCACCGATCCGGCGCATGACACAGGCATGATTATACGGGCTGCCGTTCCATTCATTCCGGAGATCCAGATGCGCGTCAATCTGCAGGATCCCCACATCCGTATATTGATTCGCCACTGCCTGCGTCAGGCCGATGGTAATGGCATGGTCTCCGCCAACGGATAAAAGAAATTTCTTCTGGCGCAAATGCTGACCGGCAGATTCGGCAATTTCTTTTACCGCTTGCGCCGGCTCATGGGTCGGGGCCAGCCGGTCAAGGGTATGAATGCCCAGCTCCCGCCAGTCCACCAGGGTTTCCTCGTCCAGGCACTCAAGCTCCACGGAGGCGCTTAACAGATGATACGGCCCCTCGCCTGCGCCGGAGCCATAGGAAGGCGCCACTTCATAATAAATCGGCAGCACCATCACCCGGGCATCTTCAATATTCGGGGTGTGGATGGCGTCACCGCCAAACGGAATAAATGTCTCTGGTGTCATTTTACAAATATCGCTGCTGCTAAAACGGTTGTCCAAAGATTGCCCTCTGCACCAAGGGCGGCCTGACTGATATGCCGGGAGTGAATGATTTTCCCGGACATTTTATAAATATCCCGGCGTTCATCATAATCCTTGTCCGGATCAAATTCAATGCCCAAAGTCGTGGCCAGCATGGAGGCGGCAATGTCCTCGGCAAACTCACCCGCCTCGGTTTCGGTCTGTCCATAGCCATGGTGCTCGGACAGGTAGCCATAGCGTTCATTGCCTTCCGGCAGGGCCAGGCCGATGCTGGCCACCAGCCGGCGGCCGGGCTCGCGGCTCTCCTCCTTGGCCATGACGCAATGGGTAATCTCGCCGGCCTCAAGTTTGGCCAGGCCTTTTTCCTTGTCCAGAATTTTGCAGCCCGGCGGAAATATCGAGGATACCTGGACCAGGTTCAAATGCGCGATGCCGGCCTCCCGCAGGGCATTCTCAAACGAGGCGAGCTGCGCTTTATCCCGGCCCACCCCTTTGGTAAAAAATATATATCGTGGCACATACATGGTTCCCCTTCCTTTCTACGCAATCATGCCAAAGATAAACAAGCGCCAAAGCCATTAACCCACCCCCATATGCACGGTCTGTCATTTCGAGCGCCAGCGAAAAATCTTCAATTGCAAGTTTTAAGATTTCTCGTCGCTCTCGCTCCTCGAAATGACAGCAGCGGCAAGCTAAAGTTAATGACAGTGAAACAAGCGCCTTTATTAATTTGCATCAAGGGGATTTGTCAAATAAAAAACCATCGCCTACGTCAGGCATCAAACTTGAAAATCATTCAGTTTAGGTGTTATGTTTATATTAACCATTTACCCAAAATGTTATCAACCCATTCATGCCGAACAGGCCGAAAAAGATGAGTATCGAACTGAATCTGAGCCGCCATTGCGTGGAAACCGAAATGAAGCGGCAATACAACAAAAGCATCTCGGATTATTTCAAAAAAAAGGCAGGCGATGACAGGCAGGCCCTGGAAACCCGGATCGATCTGCTACAGCAGGGGCTGGAAACATTTGACTTCAACCGGCTGCGATCCCGGTATCCGGAGCTCCGGGGAGAGGTGGCGGCCCGGGTCGAGCTGTCTGAAACGGCTGAACAAAAACCCCAACTCCTGATAAACGGAGAAGCCATTGATGCAGATTAATATCTCTCGGTATACACGGCATTCCCATCATTCGCCCCAAGGCCCCGGCGGCGGCAATCCGCTTGTCTTCTGGCTGCTCGTCAAATGGCTCTGCCTGACCGCGGCCATTATGCTGACCGCCTATCTGGTGGACGGCATTCATGTGGTGGGATTTGGCCACGCGCTGGGCACGGCCGCGGTGCTGGGTGTGTTAAATATTATCCTGCGGCCCATTCTCTTTATCCTCACCCTGCCGATCACGATCATGACCCTGGGGCTTTTTACCTTTATCATCAACGCCCTGATGTTAAAAATCGCCTCCGGCCTGATCCCGGGGTTTTCGGTGATCGGCTTCTGGGCGGCGGTGTTCGGGGCGCTTATTATCAGCGTGGTCAACTGGCTCTTGAATATGCTCATTCAGGATTCCACCGGCGGGGGCCCGGGTGCGCGAGGCGGGCCGGGGGCGCGCAAAAGCGAGGAATACATTGACATGAAAAAACAGGATGACCGGTGGGAATAGAAGTTAGAAAAAATAAGAACACGCCAATACCGCAAACATGACACCCGCCACGTCGGCGGTCAGCGCTGCGGCCATGGTATGCCGGATCCGCCGGACCTGAACCGCGCCGAAATAGACGGCAATCACATAAAACGTGGTTTCCGTGGATCCCTGCATCGTGCTGACCAGATACCCCACATAGCTGTCCGGGCCGACACTTGGGTCCTGAATGATCGATGCCATAATCCCGTAAGCGCCGGAACCGGAAAGCGGCCGCAGAAGCGCCATGGGCAGGGCTTCAGCCGGAAGCCCCACCTTTGACGTAAAATCGCCCAAAAATCCCACCATGGCCTCCATGGCGCCGCTGGCCCGAAGCATCCCCACGGCCACCAGTATCGCCACCAGATAGGGAATAATTTTGACCGCCACCTGAAACCCGTCCTTGGCCCCTTCCACAAAAACTTCGTAGATGCGAACCCGACGGATCACCCCGAAGAGCAGAAACCCCATCATTAAGGATGGAATAATCCACGGAGAGACCACTTTGCCGTAAATAATGGTAAGCGGTATCAGGCATAAAAGCCCGCCCATGGCAAGCCCGCTCACCCATAACGGGTAACCGGCATCCCCCTCATAGGCGGCTGCCCAATCGTCGTCGTCCTTGGCATCGGAGGCCTCAGCGCACGCCCCTTCTGAATGAGCTTCGGTTTCCACTGAGGCCGACCGGACCGGGTCCGGCGAGGCAAAGCGGGCATAGAGCTTGGCCGTAATAATCGCGATGATGGTTGAGCCCAGGGTGGCAAACAGGGTGGTGGGGAGAATGCCCGCCGGATCCATGGAGCCGGCCGATGCCCGAAGCGCAATCACGCCGGTCGGAAGCAGGGTCACGTTGGAGGTGTTGATGGCCAGAAAAAGTGCCATGGAGTTGGTGGCGGTGCCTTTTTCGGGGTTTAGCTTATCAAGTTCCTGC
>DATGCF010000261.1:0-7427 GCA_035312245.1 Desulfosalsimonadaceae bacterium | reverse complement strand
ATGAAGCCCCCAAAGACCGGGAGCGCGTGCTCGCGGATCTTGAACAATGGATGGATGCGCACATTTAATTTTTTAATTTTTCCGCAAATTGATTTCCGCGGCAGCAGGTCTCCCTTATGCTGAGCATGTTTCGGGATTGGGCTAAAAAACGCTTTTCCGATCCTCAGATTGTCATTCTATGGGCGTTTCTAATCGCCGGCTTTTTGCTGATCCTTCTGCTCGGCGATATGCTGAAGCCCGTGTTCGCGGGACTTGTCATCGCCTACCTGCTTGAGGGGGTCGTGCTTCGTCTGCAGCGTTTTCGGGTGCCGAGAAGAATTGCTGTATTTCTTGCCTTTACCGTATTTTTGATCTGCCTGCTGCTTTTGGTGATCGGTTTCCTGCCGCTTCTATCCCGGCAAATCGCCCAGCTGATTCAGGAACTCCCCGCCTTGATCGCCAATGGCCAGAAAGAATTGATGCAACTGCCGCACAAATATCCCGAACTGGTCTCTGAATCCCAGATTCAACAAATTATTGATTTTCTGAAATCCGAATTGACCCGACTGGGGCAGACGGCTCTGGTTTTTTCCGTGGCTTCAGTTAAAAACTTGATCACCATTCTGGTCTATCTGGTGCTAGTACCCTTCCTGGTGCTTTTTTTCCTCAAAGACAAGGATCTGATCATCCAATGGGGAAAAGGCTTTCTACCCAAAAACCGGGATCTGGCCACCGAGGTATGGGATGAGGTCAACCTGCAGGTCGCCAATTTTATCCGCGGCAAGCTATGGGAAATTATCATTGTCTGGAGCGCCAGCTATGTTACGTTTACCGTGCTCGGCTTGAATTTCGCCATGCTGCTTTCATTTTTTATCGGTCTTTCCGTGCTTGTGCCGTATATCGGGGCTACGGTGATGACGCTGCCGGTGGCCATGATGGCGTTTTTCCAGTGGGGCATCGGGCCGAATTTTATGTATATCATCATCGCCTATGGGATTATTCAGTTAGTGGACGGCAATATCCTGGTCCCGCTGCTTCTCTCCGAGGTAGTCAACCTTCATCCGGTGGCGATTATTGTGGCCGTACTGGTATTCGGTGGCGTATGGGGCGTATGGGGTCTGTTTTTTGCTATTCCCCTGGCAACCCTTGTCCATGCGGTAATTAAGACATGGTTCAGCAAAAAGCACACGCATGAGGACTCTCTATCAGATAGCGAAATGGCAAATATAAACCAATAAACATTTATTCAATTACAGACAGAGGAAAAATGCGGTATTTGACGAACATTCTTTACAAAACAGGGGGCACCTTGTTGCTGATTCTCACCCTGATCGGATTTTCATATGATGCGCTTGAGGCGGAGCAACTCTATCATGACTTAAGCACCTTTACCCTATACCTTGAAAACGATATTTTCGCCGGTGAGGATAAAAATTATACCAACGGGCTGAAACTGACCTGGAGCTCACCCATCTATCAGGCCTATCCGCCAGAGGCGTGGCCGCACCGCTGGCTGTATCCGTTAATCAGAAAACTTCCGTTTGAGGGCTCCGAAAAAACCCGAAACAATATCACTTATTCAGTGGGTCAGAATATCTATACCCCCGAAGACATAGAAGAAGAAGACCTGATTGAGAATGATCGCCCTTATGCCGGTATCACTTACGGCAGCATCGGTTTTCATAACCGGACCCAAAAATATATGGATACCTTAGAACTTTATCTCGGCATGGTGGGCCCGCACTCCTATGCGGAAGAGAGCCAGGAGGTCATCCATGCCCTGTTCGATGACAAAGAACCCAAAGGCTGGGACAACCAGCTGGATAATGAGCCGGTTATCGGCATCGTGTACAGCCACAAAAAAAAGATCATCGAATCCGGAATTGTCAAAAATTTTGGCTATGACTGCGTCCTAAATACCGGCGGGGGCCTTGGCAATGCCATGACCTTCTACAACCTGGGAATTACGTTTCGGCTCGGCTGGAACATGCCGAACGATTTCGGAAATTTTCCAATCCGGCCGGCTAGCGCGTTTAACGGGGCTTTTGATGAACGCGACCCCCGGATGACGCCGGAAAAAGATTTTGGCATTCATCTCTTTTGCTCTGTTGACGGAAAAGCCGTGTTGCGGGATATATTTTTAGACGGTAATACCTTCTCCGATAGCCACAGCGTGGATAAAAAGCCGGTGGTGGCGGATTACATGACCGGCTTGGGGATTATTATGGGCAAGGTCAAGCTCAGCATGGCCTACGTGATCCGCACCGAATCTTTTGAGGAGCAGGATGGGTCCCAAAAATTCGGTTCCATTAATATGTCGATTTCTTATTGACCGACCTTCACCCGGACCAATAGAAACCAACCAAAAAAGGAGTGTCTATGAAAGTCATAGAGCAACCCAAGGTCTATTTGATTGCCAAAACGCAGCTCGTCCAGGAGGGTCTTAACGCCTATTTAAATGACATCGGCAATCCGGATTGGGAACCCGAGCCGGATGTATCAGACGGCGAAAATCTTGTCGAAGCCGCCGGCCGCATGTGCTACCGGAGCTGGCAGCCCTATGATCCTGCCAAACCTGAGGCCACTAATCCCAATGTAGGGCAGGTAAGGCGCGGTAATGAACGCTATCTGGCCAATGTTTTAAAAAGCGGCCATGGGTCGATCCTTGAGCATGTGAACATGACATTTATCTGCCGGCATGTTTCAAGGGTCTTTACCCATGAACTGGTCCGGCACCGGGCGGGCATGGCCTACAGCCAGGAAAGCCTGCGCTATGTCCGGCTGGATGATCTTTCCTTCTGGATGCCGGAGGCCGCACGGAACAACCCGGCAGCCAAGGAGAAATTTGAATCAGTGATCGATTTTCTGGAAAATACGCAAAAGGAACTGGCGGACATTTTTGGTATCCACGACTCATCCGATTTTACCGAGAAAAAACACCTGACGTCCATGTTCCGCCGCCTGGCGCCGATCGGGCTTGGCACCTCCATTATGGTCACCGGCAATCTACGGGCCTGGCGCCATATTATCAGTATGCGGACATCCCCCGCAGCAGAAGAGGAAATTCGAATCGTGACCGGCCGGATTGCTGACCTCTGTAAGCGGGAATACCCGAATATTTTTCAGGATATGGAATTTGATCCGGCATCCGGGGCATGGCGGTTTGACCATGCTAAAGTTTGATAGAATAAAGCTATGCCTTACGAAACAACACTGACGGTTCGATATGCGGAGACCGGGATTGAGGGTCGGCTCAAACCCGGCATGATCCTCAATTACTTTCAGGATATGGCGAGCGACCACTGCGCTGAAATGGGGGTTTCCGCGCTTGATCTGCTGCCGAAAAATTTGGCCTGGGTGGTATACCGGTATCAGCTGCATATTTACCGGTATCCGGTATGGAAGGAACGGCTTTGGCTCAAAACCTGGCGGTATCCCCTGAATAACCTTTATGAGCTCCGGCAGTTCGATGTCTACGATGAATCCGCCCGGCTGATCATTACCGCCAAAAGCTCATGGGTCCTGACCCGGCCGGACACCAAGAAACCGGTCCGTCTGAAGTATCATATGCCGGAGGCGCTGATGAACGGCCATCAGCACCCTGTTGAAAATGATTTCTCCACCGTTCCGGAGCTGAGTGAACATACCTATACCCGGCCCTTTCGGGTCCGGATGCATGACCTGGATTTTAACCGGCATGTCAATAATACCGTCTACGTCATCTGGGCCCTGGAAAGCGTGCCCCAGGCGGTGGCCGGCCATTGCCTGCCCCATGAGATATCCATTCAATATCAGGGCGACGCGGTGTTCGGCGACCAGATGACCGCATTTGCGCAGCCGGTTTCCGGCTCTTCCAATCACGCCTACCTGCATGCCATTTATCATGACGGGCAAGGCGTCCCCATTACCCGTGTCATGACCCGGTGGCAGCCCATCGAAAATTTTTCTTAGGGCTCAGAACCGCTCGATCAGCTTATCAATGATATAGGTGCTCTCACGCATGGCCTGTTCACTGAAAGAACCGAACCAGTCGGCGATTTTTGAAAACTCCGCCATAAACCGGTCCTTGTTGTTTGTATCAAGCATGTCCAGATTCTCCTGGAGAGACTGGATATACTCGCGAAGCAGAGCCCGCCGCTCTTTTGAGGCAAAAATGATCTCGCAGTAAAGCCCCGGATCCTGGGCGAACAGGCGGCCGACCATTCCCAATTCCAATCGATAGATGGGGCTCGTAAAATCAAGTGTGCGTTCAAGATCGATGTTTTTCCGGCATAAAAACTGGCCGAAGGCGAATGAGGCGAAATGCCGCAGCGCCTGGACCAAATCCATGATCTCATCATGCTCCCGGGCATCGGCCGTCACAATCACGCTCCCCCAGGCGGCGAACTGGTCAAGGAGCCACTGACATGAAGCGAGCTGTCTGCCGGGCGTTGCCACCACGATCTGCTTATCAAGGCTGGAGGTTGTGGGACCGAACATGGGATGAAAACCGACCACCGGCCCTTCATGGGTTTCCAGCATGGCGGTCAGGGGCGAGGCCTTGATGCTCGTAATATCAGCCAGCACCGCATCTGTCGGCAAATACGGGGCGAGTTTATGGACAATCGCGTTGGTTTGGTCGATCGGCACGCTGATGAGCGCGGCGTGGATCCCGTCACAGAGACTTTGGGCATTGGGCCAATCGGCTTGATCCAAAATCCGAACCTGATAGCCGGCCTCAGCAAATCGGCGCTCGAAATACCGACCCATCTCCCCTCTGCCGCCGACAATCAGGATAATCCCGCCGGGCAACACCGCCGTTTGTTTCATACGCTGGGTCTGCTCGATCCGGGACTGCCGGAGAATCACCCGGTAGAGCTCCTCAAGGAAATCCGGATCCAATCCGGTTTCAGCCCCCTGCGATCGGCGGTGGGTGATGAGATCTTCCTCCCTGGATGGATGATAAACCGGCAGGTTCCGGGCTTTTTTGATTTCCGTCACCCGTTTCACCACCTTCTGGCGTTTCGCCATTAGGGAGACGATCTGCTCATCAATACTGTCAATCGCCTCTCTCAGGTCATCCAGACTCTGCCCGGGGCCATCATTTTTTTTATCCGAATTGGTCAAGCACGCTTCCCCTTTACCCTATGGCTGAATATTGCCGGCCGCCTTTTCCGCGGCAATCTTTTCTTTCAAATCACAGATAAAACATTTATCCGGTTTTATGGTCTTATACCCGCATTCGGGACACCGATTGACGGCGTCCGCATCCGATGCCTTGTGGCCCGGCAGGGGCAGCTTTTCTTTAAATGTCCGTAAAAATCCGAAATAAAAGGCCGCCTTTACCCCTGGCATTTGTTCGGCCAGCGAATCCATCGTCTCTTTGTAAACCGGGCTGGTGGCCCCTTTTGAATGCGGGCAGGCGCCGGCAGCCACCGCGATCCCGTGCATTTCGACAAATTTTTTCATTTCCCGGTCCGTCAGCATAACCAAGGGCTTAACCCGGGCCGCCATCCCGTCTTCACCCGGCAGCGCCGGCGACTGCCGATACATATAGCCGATATACCATTGGAGCACGTTACTCAAAAGGACGGCATTTTCATCATCCAGATTATGACCGGTGGCTACTGCATCGCAGCCATGATCCAACGCCAGCCGATTTAAAAAATATCGCTTAATGGTCCCGCATAGAGAGCATGCGGGCTTCCGCGAAATCTGAGAGGCGCTTTCGAAGCCGCAGCCCATAAGCTTCTCAAAGGTATATACATAGACCGGCAGCTGGTGGGAATCGGCAAACTCGCGGACCCTTTTTTCGGATTCCCGGGAATAGTCGCCGAATCCATTGTTAATATGCACGGCAATGACATGGCAGTTCAAGTCCGAAAGAATCTTCCATGCGCCCATGCTGTCCTTACCGCCGGAGACCCCGACCATGACCCGGCTGTCCCGGCCGAACATCTGGTACCGACGAATGGTGCGGGTGACCTGGCGCAGCACATGCTCGCGAAAGTGCGTCTCGCAAAGCGCGGAGTTATGCCGGACAAGCTTAATAAAGGCGTTTTCCTTACAGACCGTGCATTTCATAGCTCGTCTTAATCTTAAATCTTACTCTTGCTCTTAATCTGATTCACTATATTTCCATTACAGCTTCTTAATCAGCTGATTCGCCGCGGTAAGCATCGGATCCCAGACCGGGCTGAACGGCGGGGCATAGGCCAAATCAGTCTGACTGAAATCCCGGACCGTCATCTGCGCATGAAGGGCGACGGTCGGCGCCTTAATCCGATGGGCCACCCCCTCTTTGCCGACCATTTGGGCGCCCAGCAGGCGGCCGGATTTTCGGTCGCCCACCATGTGAACCCAGATGGACGTGGATCCGGGATGGGCATGGGCCCGGGATCTCGCCTCGATGGTCACAGCGGCCGGATCAAAGCCTGCGGCCTCGGCTTCCTTCACACTCAGACCGGTTCTTCCAACCTCGAGTTCAAACACTTTGAAAACCGCTGAACCGGCAATGCCCGGGATCTCCGAATGTTTTCCGCAAATATTATCTGCCGCGGTCCATCCGGCCCGGTTGGCATAAAGGGCCAGGGGCACCCAGACCTTTTCGCCGGTGACCACATGATAGGCATCCGCACAGTCACCCGCGGAAAAAATGCCCGGAATGGAGGTTTCCGTCCGCCGGTCAACAGATATGGCGTTTTTCGTGCCTAATGCAATTCCAGCATCTGCGGCAATCTCGCTGTTCGGCCGAACGCCGACGCCCATCAGCACCATATCGGCTTCAAGCGTCTCCCCTCCGCACGTCACGGCGAGTTTGCCGCCGTCTTTTTCGATCTTTTCCACCGCATGATCGGCATACAGGGGAACCTCATGGGCCGCCAGGGTCTGGCGCACCACATCACCGATCTTTTCATCATAATTGCTCATGAACCCGCGGGTTACGCCGACCACGTCGATTCCCCGCTCTTTTAGGGACTCAGACATTTCCAGGCCGATATAGCCCATGCCCGCAAGGACGGCGGACTTTACTTCATTTCGGCGGATAAACTCCCTGATATGGCGGCCGTCTGAAAGCCTTTTTAACGGCAGCACCCCCTCCAGATCGACCCCCGCGATAGGCGGCATAATGGGTGAGGCGCCCGTGGCGATCAGCAGCTTATCATAATGAAACGTCTTTTCCTTGCCGCTATGATCCACGGCCTGAACGGCTTTGGCGGCCGGATCAATGCTCTCCGCCCGGCACCCGGTCAGCAGATTGATTCCCTGTTTATCCCGGAATACCTGGGCCTGCCGGACCACCAGATCATCAATTGTCCGATCCGGATCCGCGATATTATATGGCATGCCGCAGGCGCTGTAGGAAACATCAGTTGTCTGTTCCAGCACGGTGACGTTCATGTCCGGGTTATTCCGTTTGGCCCGACTGGCTGCGCTCATTCCGGCGGCATCTCCGCCGATCACCAAAA
>DATGCF010000260.1:0-4830 GCA_035312245.1 Desulfosalsimonadaceae bacterium | reverse complement strand
ACTCGCCGGCTTCGGCAAACGTGCCGGCCATCATGGACGTTTCGATTTTTTGCCGATAGGCCCGCTGAATTTTTTGCACCAGCGTGTCAACCTCCACCGGCTTTTGCAGGTATTCAAACGCACCGAGCCGCCTGGCCTCTTCTTCATCTTTTTCCGAGCCGTGGCCGGTCAGGATGATGACCTGTACGTCCGGATAGGCCTTTTTCACCCGTTTTAAGACCTCCATTCCGTCAATGCCGGGCATCCTCAGATCAAGCACCATGACATCGGGGACCTCATTGTCAACCAGTTCCAGCGCCTGTTCGCCGTCATGGGCGATATTGGTGCCGAGTTCCCGCATCTTGATTCGTTCGGAAAGGGTTTTGACAAATTCTTCTTCATCGTCGACCAGAAGAATTTTAATGTTTTCTTTGTCCGCCATTGCGTTCTCCTTTTGAATTTGGGTCAACAGAACTTTTTTTGCAATTATCCATAAACGCCTTAGCGGTTTCAGACTCCCCCGCTTCAGCGAATGTTGCCGCCATCATGACCTTTTGGTATCCGCTAATAGCGGTTTTGGCCTCGCGCTGGCTTTTCTGCGCATAGGCTGTTTTGATCCGTTCTGTCAAGGTGTTGATGTCAAACGGAATCAAAAGGTCATCAAACGCCCCCCGCTTCATCCCGTCAATGGATAAACTCATGTTGCCGGAACCGTTTAGTGTGATTACTTCCGTCAACGGGTTGAGCTTTTTGATCAAAGACAATATTTTTAATCCTTCTAATTTTAACCCTGAAAGATCTAATAGTGCAACATCGATTTTTTTCTTTTTGATCAGGCGTTTGATTTCTTTCGGCTGGTTCGCTGAAAATATGCGGAAATCCCCTTGAGCCAAACGGTTGCTCAGGTTGATGCGGTAGAGGTAGTCGGTCTCGATAAGCAACAGGTTGATCCTCATCGCCAGAAGCAAGACGTGTTACACCCTTGCCAGTCCGTAGCATACCCGAACATTGCTGAGCCCCACGTTTTCGAGGAAGTTATCCAGGGTCTCTTTGTGTTTCCGGCAGACCCCATCAGGATGTGCCATTCGGGTGGCTTCATCATGACAGCCCGCTTCGGCAAAGCCAACCGCGGCAAAGCATTGTTGAATGGTGTCGGCAACTTTTCGGACCTTCTCATAAATCGGTGTAATGCCGGCCATTTTCATGGCCGTTTCGTGTTCTCCGGCTTCAGCAAAAGCAGCCGCCGCAAATGTGTTTTCAAAGTTGATCCGTGCCATGTCAATCCTCCTTATAAATGATATTGTTGGCATTTCATTATTGTCTTTAGTTAATAATGTAGCATCTTTTGTGCCAACTATGGAGAATCGCATGGTGCAATGGTTTTTGAATTTTGCGGGGAAGGGTGCGGCGGTGGATGAAGCGTTATGAAACAATTAAAAACATTTTGAAAAAAACATTTTGAAACAAAATAAAACAAACTGCTCGCACGAAGGCGTCCGAGGGGATCATTCGGTTTGGGGCGGACGGAAGGGGGGAAACCCAGCCTAATCAAATAACAGTCTGATGCCCGGCTCCGCCTCTGAGGTTTGTGCCCGGCCATTAATAGCATCCATAACGGTTTCCAGTTCCTGCCAATGCTCGGAGTTTTTTAGGGATTGGCAGAAGTCGGCCGCATCGGTCTGGAGATTGGCACACGCAATCAAGATTCCCTTATGCCCATCAATCCTACGGCTGGTCACCGTAATTTCACACGCCGGGGGCAACTGATTCAGGCAGCATTCAACGGCCTGATAAACAGCCATTTGCGCCCATACTGGGTTGCCGGGGATGTTTAGGGTTTTATCCGCTTTGTCATCGGGGGCGGCGGCAAGCGTAATATGTTTTAACCTGGCAAACCGGTCTGAAAGCAGCACCACGCGCTCGGCCAGATCTTTGAGATTGATTTCTGCCCGGGGCTTGTCCGGCGAGTGGGCAAATCGGTTGAAAACCGTGCTCAACTCCATGCCCCGGTTTAGCTGGTTTTTGACGGTGGCCAGGGCATTGTCAAATTTTTCCTGGTGCTTGTTGTCGGAGAGCGGGGCGATTTTGGTGATATCCTCCATCAGGCCGGCGGATTCTTTGATGATGGCCAGCACGTTTTTAAATTCATGGGTCATTGAGGCGGTTATCTTGCCGAAAAATTCCACATCTTTTCCATTTATCCCGGACATTTTTACCTCCTCTAGGATTTTTTGAATTCAATAGTCTCATGCATTTTGGAAATCAGATCATCAATGTCAAGAGGCTTCATGAGGTAATCGAATGCGCCCATGCGCATCCCTTCAAGGCCTTCCTTGGTGGAACCGTGGCCGGTGAGCAGAATCACCGCCGTATCAATCTGCTTGGCATTGATGCGCTGCAGCACTTCAAGGCCGCTGATGCCGGGCATAATCACATCCAGGACGATCACCTGAAAGGTATCATTTTCAATCATTTCCAGGGCCTGTTCCCCGTCTGTGGCCACATGCGCTTCAATCCCCCGAATATCCAGCCGTTCAGCCAAGGCGGAGACGAATTCCTCTTCGTCATCCACGAGTAAGACCTTCACCTTATTCATTTTGCTCTCCCGCCTGCTTTTTGGGTAAATAAATTGTAAATGTGGAGCCTTCGCCAAGTTCGCTCTGAACCTTGATGTCGCCGCCAAGCTTTTTAACGATGCCGTAAGTGATGGAAAGCCCAAGTCCGGTGCCGTACTGTTTTTTGGTGGTGAAAAACGGCTCGAATATCTGCTTGATGGTTTCATCCGTCATGCCCGTGCCATTGTCGCTGATGGAGGCGGCGACCGTATCCGTATCCACCTCCCAGGTTTTCAGCGTCACCTTCCCGCCCGGCTCAACCGCGGCAAAGGCATTGTTAATGATATTTAAAAAGACCTGCTGGATTTGTCCGCGATCCGAGGAGATTTTGGGTATCTCTTCATTCAGTTCATATCGGGTCTGAAGATTTTTAGAAATCGCCTCTTTTTTTAGAAATCCCACGGTTTCTTTAAGCACCTCATTGACATCCAGCATTTCGTAATGCACCCCGATTTGACGGGCAAACCCGAGCAACCGCTGGGTGATCGATTTGCAGCGGTTGACGGACTGATTGATGGAGGCGGTCATCTTAAGGAGCTTGTCCTTGTCCTGATAGCGGTCATGTTCCACCAGATCCTTTAACAGCCCGGCTTTTTCATTGATGATGGACAGGGGGTTGTTGATTTCATGGGCCACGCCCGCGGCCAGGCGCCCAATGGAGGAGAGCTTCTGGGTGTATTCCAGGTTTCTGAATGCCGCCTCCCGGCGTTCATCTGCATCCTGAATGCGTTTGACCAGCTGGTTGGTAACCCAGAAAATCACCAGAAGGATGGCCACAAAGCTGAGGATAAAGATAAAGATCATTTCCTGGCGCAGGGAGTGCCAGGATTTTAAAATGATCTCGCGCGGAATTACGGTGACCAGGGTGTAGTCATGCTTTAAAAAATTTGATGAAATCTGGAAAACTTCTCTCCCGTTCGGGTCGGTTTTTTCGGTTACATGGGTGCCGGCCCCGGCGCGGGGGACAGAGAGGCGGCATTTTTCAAGCACATCCCCGTAAAACTGGGATTCGGTTTGAAGGACCCCTTCTTTATTAATGATAAAGGCGTCGCTGATGGGGCTCAGCCCCATGGCCGCGATCAGATTGTCGAATTTTTTGGTATCCATGGTGGCGCGCAGCACCCAGAAGGTACCATCAGGTTTCAGGTGCTGGGCGGCCAGGGCGATGTGCGGAAATTTGCGGTAACCCATGAAGACATCGCTGATATAGGTGCCCCGGAGCTGGACCTCCTGGAACCACTGCTGCTCGGAATAGCTCTTGCCCAAAAGATCGTAGGGACCGGCATAGGCCACCTGGATGCCCTGGTTATTGATAAGCCCCAGATCCACATATCCGCCGAATGTGTCCCTCAGGTCATGATAAACCTGGTTCAATGTCTGCGGATCAGAGAGCTGCGAGAACTTATAGCTGGATCCAAGAAACCGGATCGCGGACACCCGCTCCTCCAGAAACAGTTCAAAGGAATGGGTGGATTTATTGACGATGGCCCGCATGGGTTCGATGCGTTCAGACTTGATTTTGGACTGATACTGGAACGCATTGATCAATAGCATCAGACTAAGCGGAATGATGGTCACAAGGAGCATAATGATGATCATATTCCGGCGAAGGCGGAGATATCGCTGCTGCAGTCTGCGCCGGCTGGTCTTTTCGTTTGTCTGGGCGGATACGCGCTCTGAAGCCAGGGTCTCACTCATTGATGGAATCCTCCTTTAGACTATCAAGTATATCGCCGGAGTGGAGGGAATTGTCAAGATATCTCGAAACAGCCGCCTGCCATGGGCCGATCACCGAGTCAAAAACCGTGATCCGTTTCCAGGCCAGATACTGGTAGTATTCATCCTCAATGCCGCCGCAGATCACCACATTTACGTTCTCGGTAAGGATCAGGTGGCAGAGATGTTCGGCAGAAATTTGCGGCAGGACGACGATGCGTTCATCTTGATACTGGCCGCTGGCATCAACAGTAAGGATATAGACCTCAGCGGTCAGGTCAAAGCGCGGGGAGATGTCGTTGCCGAAGATTGGTATCAGAATCTTTTTCATTTTCCGTCTTACTCTTATGCCGTCTTACTCTTACTCTTACTCTTAATCCCGTTATACAAATGCTTTTCAGCTTATCTTATAATGCTTCATTTTACGCCATAGGGTGCTTCTCCCCCATCCCAGCAGTTCGGCAGCCTTGCTGCGTCGGCCCCCGGCATTGTACAGGGCGTCAAGGATCATCTGTTTTTC
>DATGCF010000259.1:0-2832 GCA_035312245.1 Desulfosalsimonadaceae bacterium | reverse complement strand
TCTGGAGCCGTTTTTCAATCAGTGACTTTATAAATCCGGCGTTGATGCGCTCGCCGGCAGCGCCGAAGTTCAGCTGAAATCCCATCCAGCCGACCAGGGCAAGGGCCAGAATATAAATCAGGATGCTTTTTTTGACTTTTTGGTCGTGTTTATGGATCCAGCGTTCATCCGCCTGGCACTGCTGCAGGTAATCGATGCGCTCCTTAATGCTGAAATGATGCCAGTTGGGCTGGTCCGGAGGTTGGCCGCTGGCTGCGGCAATTTTTTCAAAGGTGGTCACCAGCGGTGCGGCATCGCCCATGATGGTGTAGGCGTACACATCTGCCTGCCGCTCGAAGTTCCGCATGAAAAAGCCGAAGATGTAGCGGAAGTAGATAAGAAAGACCACAATCATCATGATGCTGAAGCTGATGGAGGTAAAAGTGGCATAGCCGGCGCTGTTCTGGCCCATTAATCCGTAGACCGCCTCCAGGTAAATGAGGCCGTAGGTGATAAAATCCAGGGTTGAAAATGCCAGAATGAGGTAGCCGGCAAAAAACATCAGATAGAATAGCAGATGTTTTTTTTTAATATGGCCGATTTCATGCGCCACCACCGCATCGATTTCATAGGGTTCTAAGTAATTGAGAAGCGCCGGGGTAACCAGGATATAGCGAAACCGTTTGACCAGCCCCATCACGCCGGCGGTAATCATGCGGCCGCCGAAAAGCGGCCAAACCATAATATCCCGATACGCCATATTGGTTTTTTTGCATAAAAGCTCGATCCGAAAACGGGCCCGGCCTTGTTTTAAGGGGCGGCATCCCCAGAATTTCTGGACCAGGGCCGGGCCGACAATGGCGAGGATCACGAGAAACCCCAGAAAATAGACGATTTGCCCTTCGGTGGATAAAAGCACCTTTTTCGGCAGTTCGAATGGCAGGATATTGATAATATCGGCGGTGATGGAGAGGATAAACCAGGGCAGCAGTACCGGCAGAGAAAAGGTGATATTGGAAAGAATGTAATCTTTCCGGGCCTCGCCGGTTTTGTATAATTTGATATGCGCGTCATAGGCAAAATTCCACACCACGCACAAGTAGAAAATAAAAAGGCCCAAAAAGCAGAGCGCTTCAAGGGTGGGGAAGAACTGAAAAAAAGTAAACTGACGAAGCCAGACGCCGATATTTAGCGCATAGATGTCAATAGCATAGATAAAAATCGCCATGATGGCCTGCCGGCTCACGGCAGAGTTGAACTGGTAATCGAGGCTCGTAAAATCGACCCGGCCGATCCGGTTTGTAATGGATTTGAAGATCATTCGGGTGCCGGCGGCAAAAACGCCGATCAAACCGAAAAACACGGCCAGAGAGTAAAATGGATTGATTTGGGGTTCAGATGCCGGCTGATAGGTGGTGTAGATGAGCAGGGCGACAATGAAGTAAATGAAATTGCCAAACATCAGGATTCATCCGCCTCTGGTTTGTAGAAACGGTCCTTCTCACTATAGATGCAGCCGCAGTATTGCTGCCGATAAAGCCCCATGGCATGAGACTGATCAATGCCCTGTTTCCAGCCTTCACGGAAGTCCTTGTAATAGAAAGGGACGCCGATCTGCTTTCCCGCGGATTCGCCGATATCGCGGATCAGTTCATGATTCTGCTGCTTGCTGTATAAAAGCGTTGATGTGAAATAGTCGAACTTGCCGCGTTTGGCAATATGGGCGGCGGCTTTGAGCCGCTCGTGATAGCAGATCCGGCACCGCTTGGTCTCCCGAAAGACCATGTTCCGGATAAACCCCTCAAGGTCATAGCCCTTCTGGTATATGACGCGCAGGCCGCTTTTTTCGGCATACTGGCGGACGGCTTCCTCACGCTTCATGCACTCGGTGAATGGATGGATGTTATGCCGGTAGAAAAAGCCCATGACCTCGAAACCTTCATCCCGCAGCACATCCACGGGATAGATGGCGCAGGGGCCGCAGCATATATGGAGCAGGATTTTCATCAGCGCGCTCCGAAAATCGCCGTGCCAATGCGCACGAGGGTGGCGCCTTCGCAGACGGCCGCCTCGAAATCGCCGGACATGCCCATGGAAAGGTCGTTCATGGTGATGTTCGGGATGTTCTCAGCGGCGATTTTATCTTTTAACGCGGCCAGCGCATTAAAGTGGGGCCGCACCTTTTCAGGGGCGTCAAAATAGGGGGGGATGGTCATCAGTCCTTTAATGGCAATATTTCTAAGCCCGCTGATATCGCGAATCAGAGCGATGGCATCAGCTTCGCTGATGCCGGATTTGGAATCCTCCTTGCCTATATTTATCTGGATCAGGATATTTTGAACTTTGTCATGCTTGGCCGCCTGCTTGTTGATTTCCTTGGCGAGCTTGAAGCTGTCCACGGTATGGATCAGGTCAAACCAGCGTACCGCGTATTTGGCCTTGTTGGATTGGAGGTGGCCGATAAAATGCCAGGACACATCGAGGTCCGCCAGTTGCTCAATCTTTTCCCCGGTCTCCTGAATATAGTTTTCCCCTAAGATTGAGACGCCGGCCTCGACCGCCGGGCGGATGCGCTCTGCCGGCACGGTCTTGCTGACCGCTACCAGTTTTACAGCTTCCGGGTCCCGGCCGCACGAAACTGCGGCGTCGTGCATGCGCTGATGGATGTCTTTTAATGCGTTAAACATAAAATAAGACCCAATTCCTTTAAGTCCCCCTTTGCACAATAATGAAAGGTGGATTTAGGGGGATCTTAAGAGCTAAGGCATTTCTTACTGCTCAGCCCCGTTCCCCCAGTTCTGCATTTCCGGATCCGGCACAATCACCCCATGCTTAATCAAATGATTTATTACT
>DATGCF010000258.1:0-9724 GCA_035312245.1 Desulfosalsimonadaceae bacterium | reverse complement strand
CTCCTTGCTTAATAATTGACATCTCGTTTAAAAAAATGCTCGGGATCACCTTCCATGACCATCCGATCCCGCCCCACCACCATCGATAGCGCCCATTACTTATATATTCGCTTTTTGACTTTTGGGAAAGTAAAATTGACGCAACGATTGCCTTTATCATTTTAGGCGTTACGTTTAGTTCAGTTAACCATTTACCCCAATAGGTCTGGCCATATGGCGCATATATGGAAAATACCCGTTATTATTACCCTGGTTGCGGTTTTTTCACTCAAAACGGTTGTCTTTGCCGCCTCCGAAAAAACAGTGGAAGATGTCATTGATATCCATTTAGGCGACCAGGAGGTGATTGCGGTCAAACAGGGAGAGACGATTTCAAAGATCGATCTCCAGTTAAAAGAACGCCTCCTGTGGAAGGGCAGCGACGGATATGTGGGCACGGTGATCACCAATGAACGCCTGCTTGCGGTTTCCAAATCCTCTTCCGGCTGGATCGAACTGCCCTTCCGGCTGTCAGAGACCTACGAGGCGACCCCGCCCAATGTAATTTTATCCGACAGGCTAATGCTGCTGGCGACTGATAAACGGATAATCGGATTTGACAGCGATTCCAACCGTTGGGCCACCGTCGACCTGCCCCTGCATGAGGAGCTGGTTGAGACCGCCATCGATACGCATGTCGGGGTAGGCGTCACCACAAAGCGTGCGTACGGGCTCGCCAAAGGTGTAAGCACCTTTGTTGAAGAGCGGTTCAAGAAAAACGAACAAATCCTGTCCGTTGAAACAAGTGCTTACAACGCCACCATCCGGACCAGCCGCCGGCTGCTGATATTTAAATCAGCCGGGGCCTATTGGCGGGAAATTGATGTGGATTGAGCATTGACCCAGCCAATATCCGTATTGACTATTCCGCTGACACCGGATAAAAATTTTAATGATACGCTTTGTTACCCTGCAACTGACCCGTTCGTACTTAAAAAATGATTATGACAAAAAAAGGAGATGAGCCATGGTTAGATTCGTGACAATGACCTTTCCAGCCGCCAGCGTCAAAGACACAATGGACACCTTTTTAAGCCTGCCCCAGGCGCCGGATTTTATCGCGCATCGGGGCCCCTGGGTTTCTGGAATGGCCGAAGAAAGGGTAAAGACCATTTCGATCTTTGAATTTGATAAATCCAAAGAAAAAGAGGCCTCGGACTATATCAAGGGACGGTATGATTCCTTTCTCGGCGTGCCGGATATTAATATCCAGATCGATGAGTGGGTCGAGGTGGACGAAGCCATCAAGACATTGGAAACATAACTGCTTGCGCGCAGCCGAACTTTTCCCCGGACCGCCGGCCATGCGTGCGGTCCGGGAAATCCCCCGGCTTATCCGGTCATAAAAAGCCCCAGCCCCAACAGACAAAGCATCCCCCCGGCAAACCCGCCCATCAGCCACCAGTCGGTTTTTTCAAGCTTTCTGGCAGATGGATAAAATATCAAGAGGTAGCCGATATAGACCAGTGCAATTATGGGGAGAACCGGTATAAAAACGTTCAATAGGTTGGCGACCGCCATGGCCAGCAACAGTCCGAGCCCGGCCACTGGAAAATAAAACGCCATCCGTCTTTTATGGGCCATGACGGAAAGCCCTTTACCGGCCAGGTTGTCATTCATCCCGAATTTAAATGCCGAAGCAGACAGAAAAACAATGATAATCCAATCTGAAACGCCGAATACCGGCTGCAGCAAGTCAGCACCGGGCACTGGAAACTTGAAAAGCAAAAAATCCCCGGGCGGGGCAGGCCCCTGCATACCCCCCTCATAATATGCCGTAACCGATTTAACAATCGCGCGGGTGGGCCCGCTTATCACACTGAACAAATCGGAAAGGGCCAGCACCACGCACAAAATAATCAATTCGGCGGGCCGCTTGAGGGGCTTTACGATCAATGCGCCGATCAGATTGGCGAATACAAACAGGTTGGCGGTGTTGATGATAAAGATCACGCTGCGCCCGATTGCCAGGCGCTGGCCAACGAAATAAAGAAAAAATGCCAGGGCCAGGGAAGCAAACACCCATGCCGCATACAGCCCGGGGCGCGCATCCAGCCGTGGCCATCCATAAAGAAGGTAGTAAGCGGTTAAAAAGAATCCGAACAGAATCAATAGCAGGGCCGCGAGAACAAAGAGACTGCCCTGAAAACCGGAGGGGACAAGCTGTTCCCTGCCAATTTGATAGATGATATAGCTGGCCCCGCCCCATAGGACATAAATGGCGAGAATCGGTATTGAAGCTTGCCGTTTTTTCATATAATTATCAGTTTAATCCATATTCAAGGGATTTCAATCAACCCGAAAAAATAGAGGGGCACTCCATGAAATTTTCCATACGGCGGATGTATATCCTTTTTGTCACAATTTTCACAGTATTTTTGACGGGCGGCTGCGCCACGATGGAAACCGGGCTTTATGAAATGGCCATCAATCATGAATGCCGGCGGGCGGACCTAACCGCCAAAAAAATGGAAGTTAACGGCATGCCTATCGCTTTACTCGAATCCAATCCGGATAAGGGGTATCCCGCTGTGGTGATGCTTCACGGATTCGCTGCCAGCAAGGAAAACTGGATCCGGTTTGCCCGGCATCTGACCGATCAATTCCATGTGGTGGCCATTGATCTGCCGGGACATGGAGATAGCGTCAAGGGTCCCGCCCTTTCCTATGACATTGACGATCAGGTAGGGCACCTAAAGCCCATTTTTGAGCAAATGGATCTCCAGCGGTTTCACATGATCGGAAACTCCATGGGCGGGGCCATTAGCGCGCTTTATGCGTCCAGACATCCGGATCAGGTGAAATCCCTCTTTCTAATTGACCCAGCCGGCATCTATGCCTATGAGAGTGAGCTTGTGGCCTGCATCATTAATAATGACAACCCCCTGCTTGTTGAGGAAAAGGCCGATTTTGACCGACTCATGGCCTTTGCCATGGAAAAACGGCCATTTATTCCATGGCCCGTCAAAAGCGTCATGGCGGAACGGATGATTGCCAGAAAGGAACTAAATAAAAAAATTTTTGCCGATATCAGAACCAATCATGACTATTATTTTAAATCCGAACTAAAGCAAATCACCGCGCCCACAAAGATCCTGTGGGGACGGGAGGATCGGGTGATCAGCTGGAGAAACGCTTCAGTTTTTGATCGGCTGATCCCGGACTCGGAAAAAGAAATTCTGGACGGCATCGGCCATGCCCCGATGATTGAAGTGCCGGAAAAAACCGCCGGGCTGTTTAAGGCGTTTGTCACTTCAGAAAAAAACATTGTTATGGCTAATTAAATAATTGGAGTGGTCATGAATATGAAACGGTTAACCTTTCCTAATCGCTATGGCCATCAGCTCGCGGCCTATATTGACATGCCCGTTGACGGCCATCCTTTGGCCTACGCGATTTTTGCCCACTGCTTTACGTGCACCAAAAATTTGAAAGCCGTGGCCAACATCAACCGGGCACTAAACCGAGCGGGCATTGCGGTGCTTAGATTTGATTTCACTGGTCTGGGCGAAAGCGAAGGCGATTTCGCAGATACCAATTTCACCACCAATGTGAGCGATCTTATTGATGCCGCCGATTTTCTGGCAGAACAGTACCAGGCGCCGGAAATCCTGATCGGGCATTCGCTGGGCGGCGCGGCGGTCCTTCAGGCAGCCGCCCATATTGAACCGGCCAAAGCCGTAGCGGTAATTGGCGCACCGGCAAACGCCGACCATGTGTTAAATCATATATCTGATGCCTATGACACCATTAAAGCGAGCGGGCAGGCCAAGGTCCAACTGGCCGGGCGGCCCTTTCAAATCAAAAAGCAGTTCATCGACGATCTTGAATCCCATAAAATGACCGATGTCATCAATCGGCTGCGACGGGCGCTCATGATTCTCCACTCCCCGATTGATCAAACCGTGGGAATTGAAAATGCGGCAGACATCTTTAAAGCGGCCAAACATCCCAAAAGCTTCATCTCCCTGGATCAATCCGACCATCTGCTGAGTCGTTCCGCGGATTCGGAATATGCAGGGACCATCATCGCCGCGTGGGCCCGCAAATACATCGGGGCGTTAATGGACTTAAAAACACAATCGGCGACTTCCGACAAGCAAGTCATTGTGCGCACCGACCGGTCCGGCTATGCGACCGACATCGTGGCAAGCGGGCACAGCTTGACCGCGGATGAACCAGTGGCCGCCGGCGGCACCAACCTGGGCCCCACTCCCTATGATTTCCTTGTCGCCGGCCTTGGCGCCTGCACCTCGATCACCCTTCGCATGTATGCGGACCGCAAACAGTGGCCCCTCGAAGGCATTAAAGTAGTTCTTCACCATGAAAAGATACATGCGGATAACTGCCGGGAGTGCGAAACGAAATCCGGTTATCTGGATACGATAAAACGCGAGATAAAGCTTGAAGGTCCGCTGGAGAAAGAACAGCGGCAGCGGCTACTCCAGATCGCGGACCGTTGTCCGGTTCACCGCACCCTGCACGGTGAGATACGAATAGATTCGGAATTGGTCTCCTGAGTCAGGGGTTGCGGCATGCCTTTTTATGGCTACCCCGTTTAAGCCTCAAGGCTTGATTTTTCATGTCAGGCAGACGAAGCTTAATCTTCAGATTGGCTCATGGCCCCGGCAATAAGCGGCATCATGCTGTCTGCTTGGATCCGCTTTTTTAATTTCCAGTTAAGCAGATCGAGAAGTTCGATTTGCTGTATGCTCAGAGTGCCCGATTACTTATTCAATATGTCCCGGGCCCAGGAAATCGCGGCGGATACCCTTGGAAAGCCGATGGTCGAAACCAGAAGGATAAGGGAATGATAAATTTCCTCTTTGGAAGCACCGGCTTGCATGGCTCTTCGGGTGTGGGAGTGGACCGCCCCTTCGGACTGCAAGGTTGCCGCTGCAGCCAATTGGATCAATTCTGCGGTTTTTTCGTCAAGCGGGCCGGAATCACGGACTGTGGCCCCCAATTTCTGAAGCACAGACATAAATTCCGGAAACATCTCAACCATTTCATGATAATGCTTGCTTGGCACTTTCTTTTCATCACCCATTAGAGACCTCCTTGTTGGTATATAATACCTAAATTTAGGTTCAAGCGAAACGGCAAGCTCGCCGGATAGAAATGGGCGCGTTATCAGTTATCCGCGGCAATAATCCCGTAACAGTTGCCCTGGGGCGGTTTGCCCCGTTTTTCACTGGAGACGACCGTCTGCCCGGACTCGGGTTTGGATCGTCGGTTGTTGGCGATCAATGCTCTGACAACCTCCCCGTCAATTTCGCCTGATTCGGCCATCTCGGTCAGAATTTCCAGAGCCGTCCGGTTATCATAGGATGCCGACCGATACGGACGCATGGAAATCAAAGCATCATAGATGTCGCAGACGGTCACAATTTCAATAATTCTGTTATCCAGGGCAATCCCCCGTGGGTATCCGGAATTATCCCGCCTTTCATGATGATCCCTGGCTACCCGGGCGGCTGCGCTATCCGGATTCCTCAAATAATAACTCAACAGCACATAGCCGGCCAGGGCATGATGCCGTAAGTGCTCAAGCTCATGCCAGGTGAGCGGGTCTTTCTTCCGGAGGATCTCAAGCGGCACACAGATTTTACCAAAGTCGTGGGTCGGACCGTAAGCGGATTCAGAAACCCTCGACCGGTAGTCAGGCATCAGGTCCCGGGCAATTAAAACGGTTAAGGCGAATACCATCAGCATATGCCGATAGGTAAAAAAATCATTGGCCTCAAAATAATCCAGCATCTCGAGCACCGGCTCCGCCAGCGCAATGTTTTTCATTATATCAAGCAGCTCGGTCATGCTGTCAGAGCCTTCAAATATCAAATTATACGGCGGGCTGCTGATAAAAAAGAGGAGATCCTGTTTAATAGAGCCGTAATCCAGAATCGGCCACACTTTGGGCGAAAAGGGCGGGCGCTCAGCGATTAATGCGTCTATGCGTTCCCGGCTGATGAATTCTCCTGCAGAAAAAAGCACGCGACCATCCAGCGTGGTTATCGGAAAAAACGATTTGATTGGCTCCATCTGCTGTCTCCGGGAGTGGAAATGATTGACTATAAGCTTAATATCTCAGGTTGAATATAGCCTGTCAAGTTTGAGGGGTTTTTTAAGTATCTCCCGGGCCGTGTGCCAGGGAACGAGCTAAAAATAACTTAATGATATAAATTTGTTAACAATTCAATCTCTGCTGATTCGTACTCGTACTCGTACTCGTGCTCGTAATCGGCTTTTGATGTTTTCGAGTACGATTACGAGTACGAGAACCGTCCCGCTTGCGCGGGACTGATTACGATGAAGTTACTTAGAAGAAGTTTAAGCGGGAGACACGGTTACCGGAATACCGTTTAGCACCGCCGTGCCGGATAGCCTGTCAAATGCAGCAGGGGTGATGCGGTTGGTGTTGACCCCTGGGTTTGCGCGGGCCACATGCATTTGAACCCCTTTCATATCATGGCCCCATCCGTGCGGCAGGCTCACCACCCCCGGCATAACGAGTTCCGTCATTTCAATCGCCGCCTCGATGGCCCCGGCGTCAGACTGTATCCGAACCCTTGTCCCATCTGCTAACCCTAATGAAGCCGCGTCTTGCGGATGAACGTAGAGGGTGCAGGGGTTCTTTTTCACCAGGGCGGAAACGTTGTGCATCCATGAGTTATTGGATCGCAGGTGCCGGCGGCCGACAAGCCTCAGCCGGTCATCGCCGCTTCCGCCGGCCTGGATGGCTTCGGCTATTGCGGCCATTTCCTTTTGAAACACCTCAGGAAAAAGATGGATTTTCCCGTCCGGGTTGACGATGGCCTTATCCAACCAGGATGCAAGCGGTCCCAGATCGATGCCATGCACACTGTTTTTCAATTTTTCAAAATTAAGGCCCTCCGGGTTCATGCCGAAGGCATCCCCATAAGGCCCGACCCGCAGCAAAAAATCGAGAATCCGCTCCGGCCCGTTGCCGCCGGATAGCATACCGGTCAGCATATCTTCTGAAACGCCCGATTTTTCAGCCCCGCCCATGGCCTTAACCAATTTTTGGGCCAAGTCTCCCGCCATTTTTCCCGCCAGTGCCGCCGGGGCCTGCTGACTGCCCTCGCCTGCCGCAATCAAGGCGAGATGGGCCAGAATTTCCCATTTATCCTTTTCATCCGGTTTTTTTTCAAAAACCGGTTGCGAATAGCAGGCAAAATTCCTGACGGATAAGCCATGAAAGAAAAAGTCGTAATGCCCGTGGCAGAGGATGGAGGCCGGTGGCAGGATGACATCCGCCTGCCGGGTGGTTTCATTGATGTAATAATCAACGGATACCATGAAATCAAGGCTTGAGAGCGCCTTATCCAGCCGTTCGCTTTCCGGAATGCCCAGTACCGGATTGCCCGCAACGGTGATTAACGCCCGAATCTGGCCATTCCCCGGAGTTTCCATTTCTTCGGCCATGACTGAAACGGGCAGTTCCCCCATGATTTCAGGGGCTTTTGACACCCTTGACCGCCAGCGGCCGATAGTAAAATCTTTCTTTGGAAAGCTCCCATCCGGCACATGGGCGGGCCGTGGAAATCCGGTGCCGCCCCGACGATCCAGATTGCCGGTCAGAATGTTGATCACCTCAATCAGCCACGATGCCGCCGTGCCGTGATGAACCGTGCTTGTCCCCATCCTGCCGTAAACAGCGCATCTGTCGGCTGTACCGATTGCTTGTACCAGATCTTTGGTCGTTTCAGGAGATATGCCGCAGATAGGGGCGACGGCTTCCGGCGTGAACGGCGTCACCGCCGCTTTTAATAGAGTGACATCATCAACAAAATTCTCCAAATGCCCCAGTCCCACAAGATCATTAACGAACATCTGATTGACGACAGCCCCCAGCAGAAACACGTCGGTTCCGGGCCGAATAAACAGATGCTGGTCCGACGCCTGTGCAGTGCGGGTTTTAACCGGATCAATGACGACCATTCGCCCGCCCCGCTTCTGCAGGGCCTTGATCCGGCCCGGCATATCCGGAGCGGTCATGAGGCTGCCGTTTGACACCATGGGGTTTGCCCCAAAGACCACAAAAAGATCGGTATGATCGATATCCGGAACAGGAATTCGCCCGGGATGTCCGTAAAGAAAACCGCAAGCCGCCATCTTGGGCATCTGATCCACTGTGCTGGCGGTATAAATGTTTTGACTCTGAAGACTTTTGATAAGCGGCCGGATAAACAGGCCGCCGGCCATGGTGTGGGTATTGGGGTTTCCCAGATAAAGCGCCAACGCATTATTCCCGTGTTCCGAGCGGATTTTCGAAATTTTCGATGCCACCAAAGCAAGGGCTTCTTCCCAGGTGGATTTGCGGAACCCGCCATTTTCCCTGATCACGGGATGCCTCAACCGGTCCGGGTCATCGTGCAGATCCTTTAAGGCAATCCCTTTGGGGCAGCAATAGCCCTGGCTTAAAGGGTGACGCGCGTTGCCGCGAATCTTTTCAATGCCCTGTTCTGAGCGGGTTATCTCAAGCCCGCAGCCTGCCTCGCACAATGGGCAAACACGGTATGCCGTTCGGGTTTGCATTAAAACTCCTTTATCAACGCATTATCAAAGAAGAAAATTGCTTAAGTTTTATATTCATGAATGCCGCTTTCAGTTGACAACAGCGTTCATTTCCTGCATATGTGTGTCAAAAAAGTATTTACTGACTTTGGCTGCTGATTGCAAGATTGCTTATCAACCCACCAGGGTAAATTTTTTCTGGCTGTAAACCCCATAACCATGGGGCGGTTCCCGTAGACGGTCGGCACGGTGGCCGACCCTACGAAATTCCGTCAGGCCAGCTGTAGGCAGGCCACCGTGCCTGCCGAAAAATAAATAGAACAAATTCATCATAATCAACCCGCAGGAGGAACCGCATGCATGAAGTCAAGGCGGACCTGAATAAGAACAGAATTTATATAACAATCGGCAGAATCGAAAATGAGGCGGAAATGCAGTCGATCGTTGACGAGGTAAAATCCGAGTGTCCCAAACTGAAAAACGGGTTTACCTGCCTGACAGACCTTAAAAATTACGAATACCAGGATGAAATTTTTGAAGAATACATTAAAGAAGCCCAGGAAGCCCTTCTGGCAGAAGGGATGTCAAAAGCCGTACGGGTGCATCGCAAGGTCGGTGTGCTGGGGCATCTTCAGTTTGAAACCGTATCCCTGGATTTAGGCTACCGGGCCCAAAATGTTACCAGCATCGAAGAAGCCGAAAAAATACTGGATGAAGTAGCCAATTAATCATGATTTCTCAAAATTCGTTTTCCATCGCAAATTCCGTATTTCCGCTATCCATTTTCGCCGCAGCAACCCTTGCCCGATGCCTTCTCAAACGCCTCCCGGCCCTCCCGGTAGGAAAAAGCAGCCAGTGCGATCGCCCCTATTGCATCGATGCCGCCAATTCCCGTCAGCTCATATCCGGCGCTGGCCAACAATAGGATAAATGACAGATACAGGCACGTTTTTGTACACTCTGCATCGGCGAGAATGGCATCCGAGCCGAGCTGCCGGCCGACCCGGATTTTGAAATAAATCAGGGCCCACATCGTTAATATCGAAATCAGTGAAATGACGATGCCCCAGACGGTGGTTTCCGGTTGATGGCCGGTATACAGGTTAAAACCGGCTGTCACAACCAAGCCGGCCGCCAGAATAAAAAA
>DATGCF010000257.1:0-47623 GCA_035312245.1 Desulfosalsimonadaceae bacterium | reverse complement strand
ACCACAAGGGTAAACACCTGATCGGAAATATATAGATCCGTACCCTCCTCTGTACCGAATGGTACGACGCAAAGCGCTTTCACCGGCGCGGGCATTCCGGGCACTGCCGGCATGGAGGCGGCAATCCCCACATAATAGGTTTTATTCAGCCCGCCCCGAATCCGGATGCCTTTTCCCCTGCGGGCCAGCCCGTAATAGGTAGCGCCCCGGGCAACGGCCAGGTCAAAAGATTCCGCGTCCAGGGTGCGGACGGAGGCATCGGTTGCCGGCGGCATCCAGGAGCCAAGGATATCCATGATGCGCTGCCGAACCGCGTCCGGCTTCATGACCCCGCCGTTAAATAGAATGGCAGTGGGCAATTCGCGGACATTCGCAGTTTCGCTTTGATGCTGGCTGATGAATTTGGCCATATGACGGGTCACCGCCGGGTCGGACTCATAGGAAAGCCCGGCCTCCTGGAGCCCGACTTTTTGCTGGCGCTGGGGCATGGCGGACGCCTCACACACGGGAAAGAATCCCTCCACAATCACCGATTCCAGTTCGTTTCGGGCCAGAGTGGCGCGCATGGTGCCGCCGATGAGACTGCTGCCCCGTCCGAGCACAGTGACGGGGTATTCGCTGATATCCGGGTCTGAAAGGATCTGCTCCTTGGCATTTCTGCAGCTCTGTACCACCCCCCGAATTTGCCAGGAGTCAAGCCTATTGCCCGACTCGGCCAGCTTCCGGGCAATGGCATAGGCCAGGGCCAGATCCATATTGTCTCCGCCCACCAGCAGATGTTCGCCAACGGCGATCCGTTCAAGGATGAGTTCCCCGTCAGATTCTGAAATTCGAATGGTGCTAAAGTCCGTGGTGCCGCCGCCGATATCGCAGACCAAGACCAGATCGCCCTTCTCCACCCGCTTCCGCCATTGATCCCCCGCAGCCTCGATCCATGAATAGAAAGCTGCCTGAGGCTCCTCAAGCAATGTAATATTGGGGATTCCGGCGGACTCCGCCGCCTGGACAGTAAGCTCACGGGCCACAGCATCAAATGATGCCGGCACGGTTAAAAGAATTTCCTGGTTTTCCATGCGAAGGCGGTCATCCGCCCCCGCCATCTCGTAGTTCCAGGCTTCCCGAATGTGGCTTAGGATCATGGCCGATGCTTCCACCGGCGATAACCGTTCGACGTCCTCCGGCGCATCCCACGGCAGAATCGGTTTGTTCCGATCCACATGGGTATTACAGAGCCAGGATTTGCTGGAGGCAATCAGGCGGTTGGGCACTTCGGCCCCGCGATTACGGGCAAACTCGCCTACAATGAGTCTACTCCAGGTGCCCCATGGCAGCGCCAGCCCCTCAGCCGAGATT
This sequence comes from Desulfosalsimonadaceae bacterium, assembly GCA_035312245.1. Classification (GTDB taxonomy): domain Bacteria; phylum Desulfobacterota; class Desulfobacteria; order Desulfobacterales; family Desulfosalsimonadaceae; genus M55B175. Next base: position 46,270 of record DATGCF010000257.1, on the reverse strand, counting down.
TCGTGGCTGGTCGGCAAATAAATGAAAGACGGCAGAATGTCGCGCGTTTCAACCACTCCGGCATCTACCAGCTGAGGAATTTGAAAAATCCGGATATCCGAAGCGGATTCTGATTGGGTTTCCGTATACGCGACAATACTGTTGGTTGTCCCCAAGTCAATTCCGATGATATATGTGGGCTCTGTCAAAAAACCCTCCTAAAGCTTAAATTTTATTTGAAACCGGGCTTTGGCTATTGGATTTCGACTTCCGCCGGCGCAATAATTCGGGGGTCCTGGGAAACAGAAAGGGTCGGCAGTTCAAGCTTTGCCGCCCGCCACCCCCGATGCCTTAAAACGCCTGTAAACGGCGGTTCCCCGCCCACATGGCCGGTCAGCTTAATGGATGCCGGATCAAAATCCGCCGGCACGGTGACCGTGTCGCCCTCATTCTTTTCAAGCACCGGCTGAGGCGAGAGGGATTTATTTACGGTTTTTTGGCAGTTGTCTTGAATACTGCGCACAGCGGCGCCGATCTGCGCGTCCTCATAAAGATTCAAATCCTCTTCTAAAAAATCCACCAGCCGCCCCTCCCGCTGCAGCACGGACAGCAAATGGAGATAATACCGCTGATTCAGATCACGCTGCGCCTTTTTATCCGCTTGCGGCTTTTCTTCGGTTTTGGCTGGCATGCCTTCAACCTTTTTTTTCTTCGACTTTTTTGGGGCGGATTTTTTGTCTTCTATCAAACCGTTTTTCCGCATCTGCCGGGCCAGCGAGCCTCTTAGGAAAAGCCAAAGAATCAATCCGATGATTACCAGAACAGCGGTTGAGATTGGAATAAAATAAAGTTTAAAAAATTCCGTCCATGGCTGCAATCGATTCAGGCCGGCTTGCAGCTCGGGGGTTTGTGCAGCTGCTTTGTCCAGCACATTCAAGGGTATGACCCGTGTTAAAACGCACCATCCCCAATATAAGGCGCCGTTCAGCAGGGCTGACAGGACCAGCATGAAAAAAAGAATCCAGGCCAGACTTCGCCGGGAAAAGGATTTGATTATGTTCATGACCAGGCTCCTTGATTGATTTTCGGTGCATGTCTGCGATCATCTAAGGACGAGCGGAATGTATACCATACCGGTGTCTGAATTCAAAAATAAGGATCACTTTTGTATTGTCTAAACATACCTTTAATCAAATGCGCTGTTGCGCTGTTGAAGGCATTTAATTAAATATATACCATTTAGCTGTCAAGCAACTTTTCAGGTGGAAGGTATAGCAGGCGGGGGCTCTATATGACGGAAGCCATCCAGGAACCAGGGCATGAAAAGCTTTTGCCGATTATACGGCCCCATAAAAATATTGTGATGGATTTGACCCGAGAAGGCTGTAGTGGTATTAAATTAAATTTGCCGAGATATCGTCAGATATTATATTAAGAATTATGAAGGAATTTTCTATGCCAATTAAACGCGATAAATTTGATTTTGAAATCGGTTACCTGCTTGAAAGCCCTTGCCGGCATTGTATCTACAGGAGAAATCTGCCGGAGTGTTCGGAGAGGTGCCGGTTAATGGATGAGATCAAAGGCCTTCTCGCCAGGGGGATATCCTGCTCCGGAACCTATTATACGTAACACCGAAGGGGCAGCAAATTTCTTCATATTGGAAACAACCGATTAAAACACCAAGAGCCCGTGCAAATCCTGCACAGGCTCTTTTTTTAATTAACGTCCGAGCTGAGGTGTTTATTCCTTTTCCGGAATGCCCACAGTAATTTTATCTATATTGTCCGCGAGGGTCTTCGGGCCGATGCCCTTGACCTTTGTAATTTCCTCGACCGAGTTGAATCCGTCATGTGCCTCCCGGTATTCAACAATCCGCTCCGCATAAGCGGGCCCGACGTTTTTAAGCTGTGTCAGCTCATCCACGCTGGCGGTGTTGATATTAATCTTCCCGCCTTCATCGGCTGCCAGTACGTTACCGCCAAATCCGGTTAGCAGACCAATCAGAGCCAATACCACAACTGTTTTTACCAATTTCCGTGCCATCACTACCTCCTTTCCAGTTTCGAGTCTAAAACTTTTCGTTTACGTTAAGGAAAATCTAATACTTTCCTTATCCCTATAAATTTGGGGTTATTATAAAGTCTGAATCAGTAGGGTCAAGAAAAAATTTTACTATTACCGATAAATTATTTTCGGCATACCGAACAGATAGTCCCGCAATAACCGTTATCCGCTTGATTTCAATATAAAACAGGAAAGAAGCATGTTGCGGAAAAAAAATGGCTTAATCCTAATCGAACGCAACAGCCCGCCATCTTTTAAAAAGGTAAAACTACCGAAGAGATTTAGTCTGACATCTATGATTTCGGGGATTATGGCGATCCAAATATTCTAACAGCCGGGCCAAAATTACGGCCGCGGTCATTTCATAACCATTATCCGAAGCCGATTGGATAGGCCGCCAATAAATCGTATGGATCTCTAAGTCTCTTCCGGCTTCAAAATCGAGTTTCATGCTCGGGTTGTAAGCCACCATTTTTTCAGTGGCCGCAAGCATCTGCTGGGCAAACGCATCAGCCAATTCGAAACCGCAGGCGCGCGCACCGCCAATGACCTCTGCCATCAGCTTTTCAACCAAGCGCCTTGTGGCCGGATCATTCATCAACTGATCGGTGTTGGCATCGAGGACAACCGACAAACCATTATAACTCATATTCCAAACCAGTTTTTCCCATCGCGCCCTGCCAAGGTTTTCTGTCAGATGGACTGAAATGCCGGCTTTGCCAAAGACATCGGCAACGAATTTCAGGCTATCCGTGATGCCGGCGGCTGTTTCCTCCCGGGAAAACTGCCCCATCCGGATACTCCCATAATCAAGGTGGCGGATATGGCCGGGCCCCACTTTATTGCTGCATAAAAAACACAGGCCGCCAATAACGGTTGCCTGCGGCAGTTTTTTAGCGATTTCCCGCTCAACGCCCAGTCCATTTTGTAAAAGTACGACAATACCGTTTTCTTTGACGACTTTGGGCAATATGGCCGGCAGATGATGATTTTGGGTGGTTTTTAACGCCACGATAACTACATCACACCCCGGCATGTCGTTTGGCTTGCCATAGGCATTAATCGATTCCAGAACAAAATCGCCATCCCTGGATTCGATTAAGAGGCCGTTATCCCGGACATGTTCAAAATCGCTATGGAGCAGAAAATGGACTTCAAAACCGCTTCGCGCCAACAGCGCGCCATAATACCCGCCCACTGCGCCGGTTCCAATAACTGCAAATTTCAACTTTCCTCCTTAAAAACGTTCACTTAGCTTATCGATATGCGAAGGGTCAAATTTCCGCTTATGCATAAATATTTTCCTTGGGTTTAGGGGTATCGATGGCTTGTCATAACCGGGTTTCATTTTTCTGTCAATTGCCAGGCCTAATTGACGCTAACGGCAACCAACAAATTTAGTCTGGATTTTTTATTATTTTTAGGATAGATACGGGCGACTAACGATTATCAGTTCAATGATCAATTCACTGGGGAGGGAATCATGTCGGCCGAAGTCAACAATAAGCCAAAACTTTCTGCACAGAAAAATTTGCTCGGAGAGGCGCTGGTCAGCCACAATCTAATCAATCATGAACAGCTTGAAAAGGCGCTGCAGCGCCGGACACAGGTTGATATGCCGTTGGGTTCCATTTTAATTGAAATGGGATTTGTCACGGTTGACAAAATGTTGTCATTCCTATCCCAAAAATTTGGCGTGCCTCCCGTTAATCTGTTTAAAGTCGATATCAAACCGGAGGTGCTTCGGCTTATCCCCCAGGAGAAAATGAAAAAGTTTCGCATCCTGCCGGTTTCCGTGGAAAACAATAACCTAACCCTTGCCATGGTGACGCCTCAGGATTTTATGACCATCAGCGACCTGGAATTTACCATGGGCAAAAAAATAAGGCCGGTGGTGGTGCCCTTTTTTATGATGGAGGCGGCTTTAAATTTGCTTTCCGATCACTACGAGGGCGGTATTAACGGTTCGGATATCGAAAAACTCTCCATGCATGAGTCAACGGACACCCAGCAGCCACCGGAAATCGAAAAGCTCTTTACCTACCTCATAAAATCCGGCGGCAGCGATATGCTGCTGACTGCCGGTGTTCCGCCGTCCATTAAAATCGGCAGTATTTTAAAACGCCTGGCCACGGTATCCCTGACCCCTGCCAATCTTGAAGGATACGCCCGAAATATCCTGACAACCGATGAATGGGATATATTCAACCAGGAGAATGAACTTGAAACCGGCGTTACATATAAGGACAAGGCGAGATTCCGGGTTACATGCTATCGCCAGCGCCATTCCGTGTCGATTGCCATTCGACATTTGCCGGATCGAATACCTTCCTTGCAGGAATTAAGACTGCCTGAATGGCTGCATGATTTTGCCCTATCCCCGCAAGGTTTAATATTGGTTTCAGGGCCGGCGGGCAGCGGGAAATCAACCACGCTTTCTGTTATTCTGGATATTATTAACACCAATCGGCGCTCTAATATTATTAGTTTGGAAGAGCCGATTGAATTCTTACACAAGCATAAAAAAAGCAATGTCAACCAACGGGAAGTGGGCCGGGATACGGCAACTTTTGAAGAAGGGCTGCGCGGCATTTTTCGTCAGGCCCCGGATGTGATCGTCATCGGGGAAATGCGGGATAAAATCACTTTTGAAACCGCCATCAAAGCCGCCAGAACCGGCCATCTGGTATTAAGCACCATGAACGCGTTTGATTCCACGGCGGTTATTCAGACGATTATCAATATGTTCCCGGTCGAGCAGCAGGACCTGATCCGGTTGATGCTGGCTGATTCACTGCTGCTCTCTTTTTCCCAGCGGTTGGTCAAAAAAAAGGATGGGACCGGCATGCTGCTCGCGTATGAAAAAATGGCGACATCGCACCGGGTGAAAAACTTTATCCGGGAAAACCGAATCCACCATATCCGCTCCCAGATGGAAACCGGGGCGGATGAATTCGTACCTATGGATGTGGGCCTGGCCAATCATGTCAAAGCCGGTAGAATTTCATTTGACGAGGGGCTCCTGCATGCGACCAACCCCGTTTATTTTCAGGATCTTACCGGCTGACCAGCCCGGGCCCCGGTGGTGCGGGGCAATCAGCATCCGATTATGTTTTCATCAACCGTATGGAAAGAGGAACTCAAAATTTCGAGTCATCCCAAGGCCATTGAGCTACTGGCTCCCAATGGCACCGGGACACCAGCTCAGCAGGGTATTGCCGGCCGACTGGTGGAGATCGCTGAAGCAACATGGGGCCGTGCGGGCATTGATGGATAAAGGCGTCCAATTATCCCTGATTTTAGAGAAACCGCTTATCAAGATAGACGGCCGGGCATCGGGGAGGCGGTGAATATCGGAATTCGATCCGAAGGGGTTGACATTATTAAGTCGAAAAGCGGATAAAGGAATTTGAACAGGCGTTTGCCCGGTGGCGGTTTATATCTACTGAAAATCATGCCGCCGATTGTAAAAATTAAAAGCGCGACCGTTGAGTTATCAGTACGACGATGCGGATAGCCATCATCTCAGATATTCATGGAAATGCCACGGCATTTGAAGCCGTATTGGCGGACATTGACGCCCATGCGCGGGTGGAAGCGATTTACTCGCTGGGCGACAATGTCGGTTACGGGCCGGAGCCGGAAAAGGTCATTTCAATGCTGACAGAGCGGCAGATTCCTTCCGTGCTTGGCAATCATGAGCTCGCCATCAATCAGCCGGAAATGCTTTCCTGGTTTAATCCCATGGCCCGGCGCTCACTGGAAAAAACCACCCATTTTTTATCTGACACCGCAAAGGCCCATATCGCCGATTTTCGCACCAGTATGACCATTGACGCTTTTCGGCTCGTACATGGATTTCCGCCGGATTCGCCCACGACCTACCTCTTCGAGGTTGCCCCGGACCATCTCCGGTATACGCTAACCCAACTGGCGGAACGGCTGGTATTTGTCGGGCATACCCATGAGCTTCTGATCATCGAATCCGACGGCGAAAACATTGAAACCGAACCCCTGCACCAGGGAACCATTCAATTGGATCCCCATAAGAAATACCTGATTAATGTCGGCAGCGTGGGCCAGCCCAGGGACGGGGACAACAAGGCCAAATATGTCATCTGGGACGACAGTTCCCATGAGCTGACCGTTCGGTTTGTGGCTTATGACATCAATGATACGGTTCAGAAAATCTACAAGGCCGGTCTGCCGGAACAGCACGCCTGGCGCCTGCTTTAGCAAACGATTAAGGAATTTTTAATTTCTGTCCCGGATAAATCACCGCCTTCTTGCTTAATCCGTTGGCCCGGAGCAGCTTGTCCAGATTTACATCATACTTGCGGGAGAGGCTGTATAGCGTATCCCCCTTTTTGACCATATGCACCTCGGTCGTTTGCGTCGTCTGGCTGGAGGGTTGCAGATTATCAAACTGCGATTTATTGGCGGCAACCTGTTTCTCCATCTGGTTCAGCCGTTTCTCTATCGCATCCAGGCGATTAGCGGTATTCTGAATTAGCTGGGCATTGGCCTGCAGCTGCTCCGGATTTTCCGAAGTGGCTGAGATATCGCCCTCATTGATGAGCCGAAAGTTTTCCTCAAGACCGGCAATCCGATTTTCCAATTGGGCGAGACGATCCTGGACGCCCTCCAATGCGTCAATTTTCGATTCAATCCGATCCAGCCGGGCCATGGAATCATCATTGGCCACGGGCCGGGTTTGATTCGTCGCTTCATTGCCCGCTTCATTTGCGGATTCCGGATTATTCGGAAAAAAGACCAGGACCAATACAATAAGCAGCAGAACCCCGGCGCCCAATAGCAAATAGGGATATTTCGGCCGATTGAGAAAGCGTTGCGGGTCCTCGTTAGAAAACGTTGAATACGGTTTGTCGTTTAGCTCTTCGTTTTCAGCGTCGACCTCGGATTTCCAGTCCATTTTAAGCCTCCTGATTTGATTTACTTGATTTTTTCAATAAATTGATCGAATTCAAGCCAGAACTGCCGGCGGATTGAATCCGTTTCATTTAATATTTCATGTTTGGCGTTTTCTAAAATAATACATCGGCAACTTGCCAGGCGCTGACACATCCACTGGATGTCAGGAATGGATACCACACGGTCCGCACTGCCGCCAAGCATCAATACCGGTACAGCCATGCTTTTCCAGTTGTCCGCCCCAGCAATCGCATCGATGGAGTCAAATGCGGCGGACAACCAGCCATAGGTTACACCGCCCAGGGCAAGATCTGGATTGGCTTCTATCTTTTGTCTCTCATCTTTGAATCGTTCCGGATCGTTCGTGAGCGGATTATTTTTAAATGGTTTCTGCTCCGGATCATAAAAGCTATCCCCGGGAATATAGTGTTCCGACCAGTTGCTCCGACTGGCCATCCGGACAAGCCGTCGGACAAGCGGATACGGCAAGGGCTTTGTTTGAATCTTGATCATCGGTGAAACCAATACGGCTCCGGAAATGGCTACAGTCGACCGGCGCAGGTAGCGAAGCGTGATATGGCCGCCCATGGAGTGGGCGAGGAAGATAAGCGGCGGGTGGGCATTCGGCAGGACCCGCGTTTGCATAAAAAGATCGAGGTCATCGATATACCAATCAAACGAATCAATATAACCTTTATGCCGATCATCCAGAAGACGGCTGGACAAACCCTGGCCGCGCCAGTCCATTGTATAGATCGCCAAATGACGCTGATTTAGCTCCTCAATGGTCTCCTGGTGTTTTTCAATGAACTCCGCCCGCCCGCCAAGCAGCACGACCGTGCCGGCAGGAGGCGGCCCTTCAGGCGTATAATTGGCATACCGGATGGATAGATTGTCCCGCGTCTTAAAATAACTGGCGCTTTTTGCCATGGAAAGCCGGGTTGACCTTGACGTTTTTTTTCTTTATTGTAATTGCGGTAATGGTTGTTTCAGCAATGATCCCATATGGTGCTTACCATGTATCATATTGCCCTTGCTGTCAATGAATTATCAAAAGCATGAATTCACGGAATTTCTATATGACACGGTATACACATCATTTTGTCGAAGCCCAGGACGAATTCATGGGTTTCGGATGGGATCGGGAAACCAATGAAAATACAGTAATCTGTTATCTGCAGATGTTTTCAGATGATGCGTTGATGCAAAAGCTCAGACATCGCTTAAAAGATGAAGAGCTCGAGGAAATCTATTTTTTAATCAATCGGCTGCTGAGAACCCACTTGAATGACGGGGAATACCATCGGTTATTTCTTAAGGAGCCGCATCCATAGGCTGCCCAGCTTATTTGCCTGACAGGAGAGGCCATGCTTTCAGAAAAACAGATTCAGCGTTATGCGGATGTCCTGCTATGGGGCCTTGAAACCGCCCGCACCGGAAAAATAAAAAAGGGCGATGTCATCATGATCCGCTATGACCTGCCGGCCATGCAACTGGCAGAGACGCTTTACGCCAAACTCTTTGAGATGGGCGTACACCCTTTGCATCGATTACTTCAGACGCCGGCTATGGAGACATCTTTTTATACCCTCTCGAATAACCGTCAGCTGACGTTTATCGCCCCGGGTGAGGAGGAGTTGTATCGAAATTTAAACGGCAGCATCGCCGTTTTGGCCCCCAAATCCCTTACCCATTTAAGCCGCGTGGATCCGGCTAAAATCAGCAAACCAATAAAGGCCAGAAAATACCTCCGGGACATTCTCGATCAGCGCGAAGAGGAGGGCCGCTTCAGCTGGACCCTGGCCATGTACCCTACCGAGGAACTGGCGATCCATGCAGGGATTTCAGCAGAAGAATACGCCCGACAGATTATCAAGGCCTGTTTTTTAAATCGCAGGGACCCGATCGCCCAATGGGAGGAGATCTACAAAAAGGCCCAAACGCTTAAGAATTGGCTTAACCGGTTATCGGTTGAAAAATTTCATGTGGAATCCGCCAATATAGACCTTTTCATCACACCTGGAGAAAATCGGCGCTGGATCGGTATTTCGGGTCACAATATCCCGAGCTTTGAGCTGTTTACTTCCCCGGACTGGCGGGGCACCTCTGGTGTTTATTATGCGGATCAGCCCTCATATCGCAGCGGTAATTATGTTCGCGGCATCCGGGTGGAATTTAAAAACGGAAAGGTGGTGTCTGCTCAGGCCGAAGAAGGCGAAACCTTTCTTAAAAAACAGCTGGCCATGGACAATGGGGCCAATAAAATCGGGGAATTTTCTTTGACGGATCGGACGTTTTCCAAAATTGACCGGTTTATGGCCAACACCCTGTTTGATGAGAATTTCGGCGGCCAATACGGCAACTCCCATATTGCGCTGGGCGCTTCCTATTCAGACACATACAGCGGCCGCCCCTCGGATCTGACAAAAGAAAAAAAGGCGGATCTTGGTTTCAATGACTCCGCCCTGCACTGGGATATTGTAAACACGGAAAAAAAGCGGGTGACCGCCCATTTGACGTCAGGGCATAAAAAACTGATATATGAAAATGGCCGGTTTGCCTGTTAACCCCCCATGAATAGATTTGCCGGAACGTCGCATTTGAAATTGGATGTCGTAGCCTTATCAGGTATATCTTATTTTTGGAGCAACCATCTAAAACGAGGCCAGGAATGGAAAACAAACCCCTTTGTCTGAAAAACGAGATTCAGGATTATGCCTGGGGATCCTATTCGTTTATTCAGGATCTGCTGGGCGCTGAGCAAACCGACACTCCCTGGGCGGAGCTATGGATGGGCGCCCATCCCAAAGCGCCGTCAAAGATTCAGATGAATGGCGGCTGGCAGTCGCTGGACAGACTGATTGAAAAGTATCCGGAAGAAATCCTGGGGCATCGAACGGCCCGGCGGTTTAACAATACCCTGCCCTATTTGTTTAAAATCCTGGCCGCGGAACAGCCCCTTTCCATTCAAGCGCATCCAAACCGGGAGCAGGCTAAAAACGGGTTTGACCGGGAAAATCATGAAGGCATCCCCCTGACCGCATCAGATCGAAATTACAAGGATAATCGCCACAAACCCGAATGCATCTGCGCGCTGACACCCTTTTGGGCAATGGAGGGCTTTCGCCCGATCAGTGAAATGGTAGAACTGCTTAAGGGGGCTTGCCCGGAAACCCTTGGCGATGCCATCGAGTTTTTAAAGCAGAAGCCAAATGGCAACGGATTTCAAAGATTTTTCGAAGCGTTGATGACCCTGCCCGCCCAAAAACTTCAACAGGTCATTGATGAAACCGCCGGCAATGCCATGGCGCGTCAGTCTGAAAACGATGAGTTTCGATGGATCAAGACGCTTTACGAACTCTATCCGGAGGATATCGGCATTCTGTCCCCTATTCTGCTGAACCTGGTCTGCTTGCAGCCGGGAGAAGCGCTTTTTTTAAATTCCGGGGAGATGCACGCCTACCTGCACGGGGCCGGCATTGAGATCATGGCCAATTCCGACAATGTGCTGCGCGGCGGATTGACCGCCAAGCACGTGGATGTTGAGGAGCTCATGCGGGTGTTAAACTTTGAACCCCACGGCCTGGATATCCTGACCCCAAAGGAGCGGCTGGCGTGCGAAAAAACTTTTCCAACATCAGCAGAGGAATTCTCTTTGAGTATTATCCAGGTCGACCGCAGTTGCACGTATCGCGCGGATCAAATTATCGGCCCGGAAATTTTGCTTTGTATCCGGGGTGAAGGGGAAATCCAATGGGCGGATGCGTCAGAAACCATCCGGATCAGCCGGGGAGATGCGTTTTTAATTCCCGCTGCGGTGAGTCAATACAGTATTTCCGGCACAGCTAAAATTTATCGCGCGGCTGTTGGTGATTTGATGCCGGCATAAAGTATCTGATGAGGCTCTCCGTTTCCGAAATATTCTACAGCATTCAGGGCGAATCCCTCTATGCGGGACTGCCTTGTGCATTCGTTCGCCTATCCGGTTGCAATCTGCGCTGCCGGTACTGCGATACGACATATGCCTATGAGAACGGGACCCCTATGGCGCTTGAAGATATTATCCGCGCGCTCCAAGCCTATCAATGTTCCCTTATAGAAGTAACCGGCGGGGAACCACTGCTCCAGCCGGAGACGCCCAGGCTGATCACCGAACTGTTGAACCGCGGATGCACGGTACTTCTCGAGACAAACGGCACATTCGATATCCAGGTCGTGGATAGCCGCTGCGCGCGGATTATGGATGTTAAATGTCCCGGCAGCGGCGAAGCGGGCAAAACCGATTTTTCGAATTTCAATCACCTGGGGCCAAAGGATCAGATCAAATTTGTGCTAACCGATCGAAAGGACTATGATTATGCCAGACGCATGCTGCTGGATAGGTGGCCGGATGGCCCCCCGGTGGCCGTACTGTTTTCTCCGGCAGTGGGATGGCTTGATCCGGCAGCTTGCGCAGCATGGATACTAAAAGACCATTTACCTGTAAGGCTTCAGATTCAGCTCCACAAAATCCTATGGCCGGCGGTTGAACGCGGGGTTTGAGCATGAAAATGTGTACGCAAAAGATGCAGTCGGTGGCAATGGTCCTGGGCTTATGCTTACTCACTGGTTTTTGCGGCATTCCGGCGGATGCGGAAATATATAAGTATCAGGATGAAGCCGGCAAATGGCATTTTACCGATACCCCGCCGGAAAGCAAGGCCGATTCGGCAGAGCCCATGGGAGAAGCCGCCCAGTCAAAGACCGGCCTGGAGGACCTCAGAAAGGCCCTCACTGAAAAATATCATCCAGAAACCCCGGTTGAAACCGCAGCTATTGCCACTGTGACCATTGAATCCAATATCGGCAAGGGGTCTGGATTTTTTATCTCAACAGACGGGCATATTCTGACCAACCGCCATGTCATCCGCGGCGACACCGAACAGTTTCAAAAAGCCGATAAAGCCCTTGATACCATTGATGAGCGGCTTGATAAAATTAATGATCAATTCGCTGCCGAAAAGGCGCGGCTTGAAAAATTTAAACGGCATTTGAATGAATACCAGCGGGCCATTGCCGATTTGCCTGAGGGCGCGACCAAAAGGCGGGAACAAAGAAGGTATGAGATTGAGCGCGACCGGTATGAATCCCAGAAGCAGGAGTTTAAAAACAAACAATCCGAATACGAAAACCGCAAGGCGATCTATGAGGATAAAAAACATGCGTACCGGTATACCACCAGTGCCGCGGCGCTGACCCGCAATTTCAAAATTATCCTGAAAAACGGCCGGGAGCTTTATGCCTACCTGATACGTATAAGCAGGGATCATGATTTGGCGCTTCTAAAAATAGACGGATACCGGACGCCGGATATCCGTATAGCTCAGCCAGGCCGCCTCTGCCAGGGCGATCCGCTCTACGCCATCGGCAGTCCGGTGGGCCTTCGGGATTCCGTGTCCAAAGGGATTTTTTCCGGCTATGAAAAAAGCTTCATTAAAACCGACGCCAAAATTTATCCCGGAAACAGCGGCGGGCCATTGATTAACAAGGATGGGCGGGTTGTGGGGATCAACTCATTTAAACAGCTGACCCGTCGGTTTGAGGGCCTTGGCTTTGCGATTCCCATCCGGGTGGCAACAAGTGAATTTGGTCCGTATCTCAACTAATCGATCAAGCGCCGATCAAAGTAAACCGAATTTGAACGATTTAAGGCAGACAAAAAGCAGGCAATGACTAAAGCCCAAAAGGCAGTGATACTGATAAGCGGCGGCTTGGATTCTGCTACTGCACTGGCTATAGCGCGCGCAGAGGGATGGGAATGCTATGCCATGAGCTTTGACTACGGTCAGCGACACATCCTGGAGCTTGATGCCGCCCGAAAAATTGCCGAAAATATGGGGGTTAAAAAGCATCTGGTCATCCAGGTGGATCTGGCGGGAATCGGCGGCTCAGCATTGACAGCGGATATTTCTGTACCTAAAAATCGATCAGATGCGGAGCTGGCGGCCGGTATTCCAGTGACCTATGTGCCGGCGCGAAACACCATCTTCCTCTCCTATGGCTTGGCATGGGCCGAGGTCATTGGCGCAACAGATATTTTTATCGGCGTCAATGCCATCGATTACAGCGGCTATCCTGACTGCCGGCCGGAATTCATCAAAGCGTTTGAGCAGATGGCCAACCTGGCCACCAAGACGGCTGTTGAAGGCGGGGGGGCAATCCGCATTCAAACCCCTCTTCTTTATATGACCAAAGCGCAAATCATCCAACAAGGCGTATCTTTAGGCATAGACTATTCCTTGACGCATTCCTGCTATGATCCCACAATGGAAGGACTTGCCTGCGGAAAATGCGACTCCTGCCAACTTCGGAAAAAAGGGTTTTTTGAGGCCGGCCTCAAAGATCCGCAGAAATACGCCGATCAATAGACGCCATGCGAATCGCATTGCTCCATTATCATTTGAAACCGGGAGGGGTGACCCGGGTCATTCGGCAGCAATTTGCCGCCCTCACCGATCACGCGGAAATCCTTATGCTTACCGGCGCTTCCCCGCAGCAGTCGATTGGCGCAGAAACCCGCGTAATTTATGGTCTCGGCTATGATGGGACGGAAACGGGCAAAGAAAGACCGCATGAATCCGCGAAAACGATTGCCGACCAAATTATCCGGGCGATTGACGACAAATGGACGGACGGTTGCGATATCCTGCACGTACACAATCCGCTGCTGGCAAAGAATTGGCGTCTGCCCGAGATTTTGGCCCATCTTCAGCAGCAGGATATCAAACTACTCCTCCAGGTTCATGATTTTGCCGAAGATGGCCGGCCCGGCACCTATTATGCCGGCGTCCCCTACCCTGAGAATTGCCATTACTGCGTTATCAACTCCAGGGATTATGGCATCCTCCGCCGATCCGGCCTTTCATCTGATGGCCTTCATTTGCTGCCCAACATGGTAAATCCTTTTTGCCTGGAACCGATAAAAACAATTGATCAGAAATTCGTGCTCTATCCAGTGCGCGCCATCCGACGAAAAAACATCGGGGAGGCGATTTTAGCGGCCTGCTTTTTTTACCCGGATGTGGCGCTGGCGATCACGCTGCCGCCGAACAGCCCGCGGGACTGGGTGCCCTATCAACACTGGCAGACGTTTGTCAAAAAACACCGGTTACCGGTTATTTTCGAAGCATCTGATAAATATGAATTCACTGACCTGGTCCAATCGGCTGAGAGTATGATCACCACCAGCATTACCGAAGGATTCGGATTCGCCTTCCTGGAGCCATGGACGGCCGGGCAACTCCTTTCCGGCCGGAACCTGCCGGATATCTGCCGCGATTTTGAACAAAACGGGCTAAACTTAGATCATCTCTATGATTGCCTGGCGGTCCCCCTTCAAGCCATGGATACGGTCCGGTTTTTTAACAAATGGCAGGCCTGTATCAAGCGGAACGCCGAGCGCTACAACCTTCAAATAAAAAATCAGACCATAAAAGAGGCCTTTGATCACCTTACCCGGAATCAGAGCATTGATTTCGGGATGCTGGATGAGGAATTTCAGCAACAGGTGATTATACAGGCGCTCTCGGATTCAACAATTTACAAGAAAATCCTCGATGCCAATCTCCTGCTTTTAAACCTGACAACAGTTTCCGACCGGGCCGATCGGATCGCAAAAAATCGGGCGGCTGTGCTTTCCCGTTACAATGCGGAGAGATATCAGGAACAGCTGCTCGGGATCTATCAAAACGTCAAACAAACCGCTGTGAGGCACCGAATTGATAAGACCCGGCTCGCGCTTGAATTTTTACGCCCGGAAACCTTCAGCCTTCTGAAATGGAGCGAGGATGGGCCATAAAGACTTAATACAAAAATATATCACCCCCCTTCAGCCGATATTAACGGATATGGAACCTGCCGGCCATTTGCGAGCACCGGTAAAGGCCGTGCTGTTTGATGTCTACGGCACGCTTTTTGTCAGCCGGTCCGGCGATATCAGCATCGCCAAACAAGAGGCCCAAACCGGCGCCCAACTGGCATCCCTGATCCAGGCTTATGAGTATCCGGGGTCGGCGGATGATCTGATTGACGCTTTTTCCAAAGCCATTCAATCCAGCCACGAGGCCATGCGGCGGCGGGGCATTGATTACCCGGAGGTGCAAATCGATGAGATCTGGCAGCAGGTGTTGGAAGCCTCAGATATTGAAAAAGCCTGCCGGTTTGCCGTCGAATTTGAAATGATCGTTAACCCCGGCTATCCCATGCCTTATTTGGAATCTGTCCTGTCTGCCTTCAGGGACTCCCCCATGGTCATGGGCATTGTCTCAAACGCCCAGTTTTTTACCCCGATCCTGTTTCAAACGCTTTTGGGGGCTTTACCGGAAAATATAGGCTTTGAAGCCAATTTGGTTTTATATTCCTATCAGCATGGCGTGGCCAAGCCCTCGCGCCGTCTTTTTCAACTGGCTGCGGAGGAACTCAAGGTTCATGGAATCGCACCGAAGGAGACGGTATATGTGGGAAATGACATGTTAAACGATATGCTGCCGGCTTACGTTGAGGGCTTTCAAACCGCATTATTCGCCGGCGATAAACGGTCTCTTCGCCGGCGTGAAGATGATCCGCGCTGCCAAGGCATTTCTCCGGACTTGGTCATCACGGATCTGCGTCAGCTAGTCAAGCAGGTGCTTAAATGAAATCATCCAAAAGGTATAAACGCATGCCATGGCAAATCAGCTAACCCCGGAGCAAAGAGAATTTTTTACCTTAGTCGGCCGGGCCGGGTTTATCAATCCGTTCGGCAGTGAGCGGGAAGCTCTTGAATCCCGAATTAGCGGACTTTCCAAGACCGCATCCCGGAAAAAAAGGACTGATGCCTTTGTTTATGCCATCGGCGCCCGGATCGGTGAACTCGAGAGGGCCAACAAGGCGACCCTTACCGCATTTACCGGTGAGGACAGGACCCTGATGGAACGGGTCTTCATGGTGGAACTCTTTTATCGGTTCAAGGATAAATTCGACCAGTTAATTACCAGCCAGATCGCTGCCGGCAGCACGCCGGCCAAAATTCCTTTTTACAATGATGCCCAGACTGCCGCCATTCAACGCGGATTTGACGATGAGGCCTTCCGGCGCTACCTGGCGCTTGGGTTTCAGATAAGACGGGCGTTTTATTTTATCGACAGGAATCTGGTTGGCAGCAGCCCGTGTATGAAGCTTTTGCGGTGG
This sequence comes from Desulfosalsimonadaceae bacterium, assembly GCA_035312245.1. Classification (GTDB taxonomy): domain Bacteria; phylum Desulfobacterota; class Desulfobacteria; order Desulfobacterales; family Desulfosalsimonadaceae; genus M55B175. Next base: position 30,085 of record DATGCF010000257.1, on the reverse strand, counting down.
AATCTGTGGAACAACGTATTTACCCATAACATCGACCTATATGACCGGTACTTAAAGGACCGGATGGAAGACTTCTCCACCCTGCTCCTCGGAGAAACCGGCACCGGCAAAGGAACCGCCGCTCAGGCGATCGGCCGATCCGGGTTTATCCCCTTGGACCGGCGGCGGAAGATCTTTGTTGAGAGCTTCACCCAATCATTTATTTCCCTGAATCTTTCACAGTTCCCGGAAACACTGATTGAATCCGCCCTGTTCGGCCACCGGAAAGGCGCTTTCACCGGCGCAATAGAGGATTATCAGGGCGTGTTTGACCGCTGCAGCCCATATGGGGCGATTCTTCTCGATGAAATCGGCGAGGCGTCGCATCCGATCCAGATCAAACTGCTTCAGGTTCTCCAGGAGCGGGTGTTCAGTCCGGTGGGCAGTCAAAAGCAGAGCCGGTTCCAGGGTCGGGTCATTGCCGCCACTAACCGCTCAAAAGCAGATATTCGGCAGAAAGACCGGTTCCGCGAAGACTTCTATTATCGCCTTTGTTCGGATATTATTACCGTACCGCCCCTTCGGCAGCGGATCCAAGAAGACCCCAAGGAACTGGATTTGCTTTTGTCAACGACCATCGGCCGCTTGATCGGCAAGCCGTCGCCTGAGCTCGTATCCATGGTACGCGAAGTGATTGATAAAGAACTGGATATTGATTATCCATGGCCCGGTAATGTGCGGGAGCTTGAGCAATGCGCCCGCCGTATTCTATTAAAGGGCGTCTATAGCGGCGAATCCGGTTATACGGAACCGGATCTCGACCGCAAACTGATCAGCGGGATTGAAAACGGCAGCATTGACGCGGCATCATTGGTCTCCGGCTACTGCTATCTTCTCTATGAGCGCCATCAGACATTTGAAGAGGTGGCCCGGCGGACCGGCCTGGACCGCAGAACGGTCAAAAAATATATTCAGGACTGGCAAACGCCTTCCGCCGAATAAACAGCGCACAGCCCCTTTCTTTTATCCCCGCTGACGGTTAAAGCCCCTCTCATCCCCGGCTTATTCGCTTCTATACCCTTCATGCACATTGCCTGTACATTGCATGTTCAAACAGGGAGGTTTCCGTTTTCCCGCATCGTATCGGAATAAATTATAATACCCCGAAATTAATATAGAATATAAAAATAGTGATAGTTTGGCACAAACCTTGTATCCCTTCTTTATAAATGCGTGGTTAGGGTGGCTTCATCTTCAAACAAAAATCGCATTGAATCAAAAAAATTTAAAAGGAGGATACAACCATGAAAATTAAAGAGATTATTATTAAGGATTACGAAGAAATCATTGCCGAGCTGAAGGAAGTGTTTGCCCAGGTAAACACCTGGTGCCTGCTTGGTGAAGATTATATGATGTACTAGCTCTCCCCATCCGGAACGGGGTGATTGTAAATGGCCCCGTTCCGGAGCTATCAGACCCCATTTTCCGATCTTTTTCTTTTCTACAAGCCAAAATCGACACTCCAAGCGCGCCCCCATCTGATATTCATTTGCCTGCCATTTTTATGAGTGCTATTTTATCAAGGTTTAAAAGCAATCATCCATAGATGGGAGGTGGCTCATGATCGATAATTACACGAAAATTGCCAAAACCAATTTGAAGAAACTCTATGAGGCGCTGCCGGCTGATCTGGCCGAAAATCTGCCGGCCCGGCAAGATGGGGATCAGTTTATTTTTGAAACATTTGGAGAAACCTGCTGGATTACTCCGCAGGAAATCAAAATTGGGGAGGGCGGCCACCCAAGCGTTCTGGAAATCCTGATTTCACTTTATGCTTTGCATGCCAAACCTGAACAGCCCCTGCTGCAGCCGTTTAAGTCATATAAGGATTTTCCGGACAGTATGCCCTATGTGGCGGCTTTTTCCTCGCATACAGAGCAGCTGCTGGCGCCCCATGTCAACGCGATTGGGGCCTCAGTTTCTCAAATTAAAGGGGGACTGAAGGGAGAAGATGCGCCGGCTGAAGTCAGCGGCGATTTTTCGTTTCTTGTTTATCCGCTTCCCAAAATCGCGCTGTGCTACATTTTCTATGAGGCGGATGAAGATTTTCCGGCATCCTGCACCTGCCTTTTTTCAAATAACGCGGGGTTATTTCTGCCGGTCGATGCCCTGGCGGATGTGGGAGAGTATACCTCCAGAAAAATTATGGAGATTATCCGCGCTTAAAGTGATTTCCCCCTATCCCCTATGGACTGCGGGATTGCATCACATAGGTGACTTTTACCCGGTCCTCAGCCCCCTCCGCCACCTGGAGAGAGGCAGGCTCGAGAATCAATTTGGCGTTGAAGGTTCCCGAGGCCTCTAATCGGCCAAGCCTTACCGGCTCCGTGTAAATGGTGGGGGTTTCAGCGAGCCGCTGGCTGGCGCCAACTACCTTAACCGTCGAAGGGCTCACCTCAGCGCTTTTAAGCAGCATGCCGCCCGGCATCTCGCCAACCCAGTTAACCTGGATGGGAATCACTTTGGTGGTGAGTTTGTCAAGGGTCACTGTTAAAACTGAGGGCTCAATCCGGTTTAAGTGGATACCGGGCGGCAGGCTGACATTTTTGCTGTTTAAATTAAAAACATTTGCCCCGATATCCGCCCGGCTTAAATCCACCGTAACTTTTACCTGATCGGATCGCATATTCTTAATCAGCGCACCAGAACCACTGAGATAAAGTTTGGCCGTGCTGGCTGAAGTGTCAAAGATTTCCAGCCCAGATGCGCGGTTGACGAACTCCACCGGCATTTCCATGGTGGTCAGGGTTTCCATCCCCCTGGTAAAGCTAAACCATATGAATGTCATGCAAATGAGGCACAGCAGGCCAGCGATGGAGAGTTCTATGGTCTCCCGCTTTACGCCCTTCGGCGGTTCCAGCCCGATGCCCAGGTGTTTCCGGATATTGTAACGCAAGACCTGGTTGTCGTGGATATCAATAATCTCATGCCCTTTGGCGACAATAATGTTACCGGTTTCTTCAGACACCACAATCACCATGGCATCCGAATTCTGCGCAAGGCCTAATGCGGCCCGGTGCCGGGTGCCAAACCGCTGGGGCAGGTCCTGACGCTGGCTAAGCGGGAGAATGGTGCCCACCCGGGCGATTCGGTTCCCTTCAATGACAGCCGCCCCGTCATGGACCGGGTTGCCGTTCCAGAAAATGGATAAAAGCATCTCCTTTGAGATCAATCCCTGCCAGTTTACGCCGCCCTGCACCATATCCCGCAGATCTTCTTTTCCCGGCAGAATAATCAGCGCGCCGATCCGGCGGCGCGACAGGTCGCTTACGCTCTCGGTTAAAATGTCAACCGGCGTCTGGATGTTTTTTTTGGGAAACCCCCAAAGGATGGCGCGCAGATTCTGGGCCTGGAGCACGTTGCGGATCTCATTGCGAAAGACAATGATGACAATCAATGCCGCGGCGGCAATAATGCCCTGCATGGCCCAGCTCGTAACGATCAGCCCCATCTGGGTGGCCACGCGCTGAAACAGCCAAAGCAGGACCAGACCGGCAACCACGCGAATCACATGCGTTCCGCGAAACAGCACATATAGACGGAAAAGAATATAACTGTTTAACAGGATATCCAGGATATCCTGCCACCGGATAACAGAGGACAACGGTTCCAATGGTATCATTGCAGCTATTCGGTAACGCTGAATCTAAGGATTTTCATCGTCTGATCATGGACATTAACGATATTGACGCGCCAGGGGCCTTTATCCGATTCGCGCAGCTGGATACTGCTGTAGGTCGACCACTGGGGCGGTTTCAGGACGAGCTTTTTTTCCGTCACCAGCTCATCCCGGCGGTACCAGCGGTGAAAGACAAAGGTTTCCTGGGAAATCTCGGAAAACTCGGTATAGCAGAGAACTTTACCGATCTTGATGGAAAATGCGATAGCCGGGTGGACCGGCTTCAAATTCTGCACGGCTTCACAAATCACGGCTTTTTCAATATTTATCATCCCATTTCCGGTTTCCTCTCCAAAGGCAGCCGGGTGAATGGCCACATTCGCGACAATCAAAAGGATGATAAAAACTATCCGGCGGGAAAATGGAGGATAGCTAAGCAGGCCATATTTTTCTTTCAAACCTCTTTCTCCCGGGTAAACATCTAAGGAATTACTTGAAATTGAGTTTCGGCGATTGTCTGCTTATCCGCTGTTAATACTTCGATCCGCCAATCCCCCGCATACTTTTCATGGTCAAGGGTAATATTGCTCCATGTCCGCATCCGCGGGTATTTAATCTCCAAAACCACGACTGCATATTTTTGGTCATTGCAATAATAGACATGCCGCAACAGGTAGGGAAGCCGGCGTTCCTTGGAGCGCACATCCATCCACACCCAAACCTCCGGCCGATTATCCGCACGAATCGAAAATTCAGTCGCAGGAGATACATACTGTTTGTTTTCCACCTTTCGACAGGTAATTATCTCGGCGATGCGTATGCCGTCAGGAACCTTCTTTTCCGGTTCAGCCGCTTTGATTACCGGTTCTGTCTCGGGTACAGCAGATTTTGCCGGTTGATTGAGGACGTCAGCCTTATTTAAATTGGATGCCACTACATTAACAGATGATTCAGGGCTGGTCGTTTTTCCGGTCTTTTCTTTAGCAGACGATGCTTTTTCAGAAAAATTTGTTGGTGGGGGGGGTGTATCCGAAGGGAGCGATGCGTTTTGCGTTCTTCCGGCATCCAAAGCGATGCGCGCCGAATGATGTTTAACAGTATTAGAAGGCGGGCTTTCAGAAACACTTAGATAAAGAGCCAACAAGCTGATGCCGGCAAGCAGGCTGATGCCGCTGACAGCAGCGACATAGGCGGTTTTCTTTTTTTTTCCGCGTTCTTTCGCGTAAACCATCGCCCGGAACTTGTTAACGACTTCCTGGTCACGGTTTTCAATCTCTTGCTCGCTCATGGCTGGCATGCTTTACAGTCAGGGGGTTAATCGGCTGTTTTTAAAATTCCATCTATTTTGCCATAATATCTAGTGATATGAAACCATTATTAAAAAATCTTAAAAGTTTTCTTTTATCCGACGCATAAAGGGCTTACCCTTAACCAGGCGAGAAGCTCATCATGACAGCATATAATGTGATTTTCAGCAATCAAACCGTCGCCGGCTATTCCATCGATCAGGTAAAGCGAAATGTCTCAAGCGCTTGCAAGATGACTGATGCGCTTGTTCGCGTACTTTTTTAAGGAATGGATGCCAAAAACACATCTACCCTATGAAAAAGTACCAGGCATATAAACGCCAACTATAGGCAGAAAGCCCTGAAAGGCCAACAGGCCCCCTTTTGCGCCCTTTGGCATGGATAGGGGTAATCGCTATCTATCGCCGTTTGACCATGGGAAATGAAGTGCCGCCAAAGGCTTGGTGGGCCACGCCAATAACGACAAACGCATCGGAATCGGTCTGTCCGACAATATACTTCAAATCATTGACCTGCGAGCGATGGATGATGCAGTAGAGCATGGTTCGGTAATTGCCCGTATACCCGCCGGCCACTTCCCATTCCGTGATCCCTTTATGAAGCCCCGTCATCAGAGCGTGTTTGAGTTCATCCGGGGTTTCGGTAATGATGAGCGCGGTGCGAACCTGGCTCGCCCCTTCCACCACGAAATCCGCGGCAAAACCGGAAAAAAAGAGGCTGATCAGTGCCAGCAGGGCGAGCTCCCATCCGAAGACGATGCCGGCGGATAAAATAATCAATGAATCCGTATATAAAAACGTCTGGCTGAGCGGAAAACCGGTCTTATTCTGGATCACGCGTCCGAGAATGGTCGTGCCCGGAAAGCATCCGCCCGCTCTGAAAATAAGGCCATTCCCAATACCGAAAACGATCCCGGCATAAAGGGCGCTTAAAAGAATATTGTCAGTAATCGGATAATTGGCCATAAATCGGGGCAAAGCATGGATAAAAATATCCGTGGCAAAAGAAAAAACCAGCAGCGACACAACGACCGAAACGATAAATCGCCATCTGCCCAATTGATAGAAACCTAAAATCACCAGGGGAATGTTCATCACTAGAAAAAGCGACCCCTCCGGCCAGCCGGTAAAATGATTGATCACAATCGCCAGACCGCTCAACCCCCCGGCGGTAATGTTGAACGGCACTTGAAAAAGACTATAGCCCAGCGCCGTAACCAACGCCCCAAGGACGATTAACCCCTGCTGCCCCAGTAAACGCCCGACAGTGCCATGTGTCCGAAGTTGCATCCGTTTTTGCGTCATTTTGGCTCCGAAATACAGAAATGTTTTAAAACCACAAAAATTTGCATGATAGCCAGATACGTCAAGGAGATAGGTTTCCCCGGCATATTTTCTCTGTTGATCCATCCTTGCATGATATATAATAATGATTTAAAGTTTTTAGAAATACATGTGTCCAACTGGAATGACAAAAAATCGAAAATAAAGGAGCATTTTATGCCACAAGCAAAAGAAGGAGACACCGTCAGAATCCATTATACCGGAAAATTCGATGATGGGACGGTATTTGATTCCTCCAGCGAAAACGACCCCCTGGAATTTGTGATCGGCGACGGTCAGGTTATCCCGGGTGTCGAAGAAGCCGTCATCGGGATGAATCCGGAGGAAAACAAAACCACCACAATCCCGCCGGACAAAGCCTATGGCCATTATCATGAGGATATGGTGGTGGAAGTGGAAAAAAACAAATTTCCCGAGCACATTCAGCCCGAACTGGGCCTTGAGCTCGAGCTTAAGCAGGAAGACGGTAACAGCGTGTTTGTGATTGTCACAAATATCTCAGATGATGAAGTCACATTGGATGCCAACCATCCCTTGGCCGGCAAAGACCTCACCTTCGAAATCCAGTTGATGGAAATCGTTTGATGCCGAAATTTTTATGGGCCGCCGCAGGGGCAGTCCGGTGTTGCGGCCCTTTCTACGCTACCAGTGCCATCGTTGGTACGCTTGAATGAAGCTTGACTCCCATTTCGTCGGCACGCCTCTTAAGCCATACCAGAAAACAATTCACTGGCGTGATACCATGAATTACGCCGCGGCCGTTGATGACCCAAATGACGCCTACTTTGACGACATGGCCCGCGGCATCACAGCGCTGCCCATTTTTCCGGTGGCCGCGACATGGCCCATGATTGAGCGGATCAGCGAATTTATTGAATCATTTGCCCGGAGAGTCGGCCTGCCGGGGATTATCCGTCAGGGTACAGCTACCCTCGCCTTTGCCGTCCGCGAACTCATCAACCATGAAGTTGAAGCCAGGCCGCAGCGCGTGAAGGCTATCTATGGCCGATTTACCGGCATGGTACGGACGGGAACCGCGCTTCGCGTGATGCTAAATCATAAATCAAGCGAGTCAGACGGCATCCAACTCTATTTTTCCGTTTCCAATGCGTCCGGAGAAAAGGCGATCAAGGACAGCTGCCTATCTTTGGCGCATAGCCAGCAAATATCCGAGGCATGCGCTTATGCCCTCTAAAAGCCCTCGAAAAAGATTGCCGCGGCTTTTATTGAAAATCCTGCTCGTTTTTAGCGGATTTTTAGTCCTTGTCTTGATTATGGCCGCTCTGACGGTCGCCTTTTTGCCCCGGATTGTCTCCACTGACAAGGCCAGACAGCTGATAACCGACAATCTTTCGCAGTCCCTGAACCATCCGGTCCAGATACGAGGTATTGACTGGACATGGACAAGCGGCCTCAAGCTTTCGGATATCAATATTCCGGAAGAAAAAAACGGCACGGGTAAATCCTTGATAAACATCTCGCAGGCCCATCTGGAAATTGATGTCCTGAATTTATTCAAGGGACGCCTGGATTTTTCATTTTTAATCAAAAATCCGGCGATTCATTTGGTCCGGGACAAAAAAGGCCGTCTAAATATTGTGGAAGCGTTTGCCGGCAGCGACGACGGTGAAAAAAAATCTAAACCGGAATCGGCGACACCACCTGAACCGGAAAAACCCACAGAACCGTTTAAACTACCCTTGGATATCCGTACAGACATCCACCTGGCGGATATTTATATCTCATACCAGGATCATCAGGCGGGTCAGCACTATCGCATCAAAAACGGAGATATCCGCCTTAAAGCGCCGGCTCTGGTTGATCAGCCGGTTGCCGCCTCGATTGATGCGGACATATTCGTAAATGACCAAAAAATTCCACACGCTGCCATTAACGCCAAATTGCATCGGCTGTTTGACGCATCCCGGCGGATGCAACTGGATCAAGTGGCCGCCCAAATCGATGCGGATCTGCCCGGGGCGGCAATCCATCTTAAGGGGGATATGGCCGCCACAGGAATTCAAAGCAAAGCCTCGGTTGATCTTGAGGCGCTTGCCAGCGCTGCCTCCCCCCTTCTGCCGGAACTTTTCAAAGGCAGCGACATGAAAGGCAAAATTGATTTTAAAGCTGAGGCGGCTCAGGCGCATCCGGATATCATTCGGTTTGATGCAGTGCTTGCCGGAGAAGATATTTCCCTTACCGGCAAAATACTTACTGGAAAGCGGCTGGGGCCCGGAAACATGCAGGTGGCGGCAGCCGGCCAAATAGACCTGAAAAAATTTGACCTCAAACTTGATCGGTCAGAGATTAAGCTTCTGAAAAACAGCCGTCTGGTCTGCCGCGGTCGCATGACGGATTTAAAACATGCCTCAAAAGGCGTGGATCTGACGATGGCTCCGGTTCATATAGATCTTCAGGAAATTGCCGCCTTTGGAAAGGATTACCTCCCGCCCCAGCTTGTTCTTGGCCAGGCAACTGGAGACAAACAAGAATTATCCATCGAGAAAATCCATTTAAAAGGCCGGATCCCCGCCGGACAAGCCTCAGTGAATATAAAAGCCTTCAACCTTTGCGCATCTGATATGGGGTATCAAACAAATCCGGCATCGGGTGAAGGAGTAAGGGTTAAGGATGCAGGCATTAAACTGCCGTCCGTCAGTGCCACGCTGAACGACCTGATGCCGTCCTCTGCCGAGATAAACGCCGCTATCCGGATCGGACATTTGGCTTATGAGGCGGATAAAACAATCATGACAATGCGCGAGTTCGCCCTCGATAGCCTCCATGCTGCCGCCGATCAAATACGCATTGAAGAAAATTCGCCCTTTGGGGTGTCCGGCAATTACGCGTTCTCCAACACCATGAAGATGAATTCATTCGAAATAAAGAATCTGTTAGCGCTAACCGGCACCCGCCAGTCTTTGGATGCAAACCTGGCGGTAGCGCCGGGCGGACAGGCGGCAGGCACGATTGGTCGCTTAAGCATTGAAATACCCGGGTTAAATCTTAAAAATATAGGCCATGAAATACCGGAAACCAGGGCCGGTTTGGATCTATCCCTTGCCGACCTGCGGTTAAACGACATGGAAACCTTGGATCTTGATATTAAGGGACTGGCTTTAGGTGTTGATGTGGGCCGCATGCTCGCTCTCGACTTCACTGCTGATGCGGAACAGACCGGTAAAAAACAATTCAATGCACATATTTCCTCAGATATTGATTTGGCCCGGATTATGAGCGGGCTAAAGCTTCAGGATCGATTGCATATGGATGCTGCAGGAAATGCGAAACTGACCATCCAGATGGCCGGCAGGCGCCCCACTCCCCAAGAGCTGGAACACCTCAAAACCTTTAAGGTTTCAGAAAACCTCGACTTTCTGGATCATTGCCGGATTAACCTGACCCTGGCCGACGGGGAAATGGATTATAAAATTGATGAAACATCCCGTGTTGCCATTAACGGCATGTCAGGCACCCCCCTCCTTTCCTATGCACTTTCCGGCAAAAACGCCGCCGGAAAGGTGTCCAGCCAAATTAAAATCCACGGGATTTCGGATTTAATGGGTGTGCAGCCGGAAAAACCGGTAGCCGGTGAGATGACTCTTGATATTGGGCACCGCGGATTGGACCGGTTCAATGGCACGCAGCGTCTGCAAATAGAACCGGGCCTTATTGATCAATCGATTGAACTCGCCCTGGAAGGCGTGGCGCCCGCCCTCGCCGCCGAAACCCCTTACGGGTTCTTTCGACAAATCAGCGGCCAGGCAGCGGTAAGTGTTAAAATTCAGGAAAGCCAGGCATTAAAAGAATTGGCTGTTCCGGGCTTAAATGACATTGTTATCAGCGGGGCAATATCAAGTGATGTGAACATTCAGAAACTTCCGGAAGATACGCTGGGAGCCAATGTCCGGCTTAATATTCAGGATTTTTCAACAGAAATGCCGGATCTGTTTGCTTTCACCGGCATAAACGGAAATATTATATTATCCAAAGTGGTAAAGATTACCCCAAAACCATCAATGGCTAAAGGCGATGCTACTGGCACATGGCTTTCGCAGCAGGTGATGCAGGGCAGCGGCGCATATCCGATGACCGGGCCTTCAGGCTCAAGCGCTTTTAGCAGTGATATGAGCAGCACGCGCCCGGATTATACAGGTCCTGGACGCGGGCTTTCGCTGCAGTCCGGCAAAATCCGGGCCGACGGCCTGCCAATAAGGATCGGCCCATCCCGGATCGCCATTGGGCTTTCCCAGGGCCTGCCTGCAATCGAGTCCATAAAACTCGACGTCCTTGGCGGCACGCTTTTGGGTGATTTGTTGATCAATCAACAAGCAGACGGCTATTTTTTGGAAACCCGAATCAATTTTACCGGCCTGGACCCGGCCAGTATTTTTCCGGAAGCAGCTTCCGGCATCAAAGGCGGTGCATCCGAAATCAGCGGGGCCTTATACGCGAATGTGCCGGTAGCCCGGAAAATGGAAAATCTGCTGGAAAACTCGGAAATCCGCATCGAATTCCGTAAAATTGGCAGCCGGGCTTTAGAACGGCTGCTTTACGCTTTGGACCCCTATGAGAACAATGAAGCCATCGTCTCCCAGCGGCGCCTGCTTCGAATGGGGTCGCCCAAAGAGATTCAAATTTCCATCAAAGATGGCTTCCTCTCATTGACGGGAGAAATTCTGGTCAAATCCGTGCCGATTTCCATTCCGCCCCTGCAACGCTTAAATTTTGCCCAACTCCCGGGGATTAAGAGCTATGCCTCCGGACTTTCAGTCATGGAACCGATTATAAAGGCGCTCGACATGGCGGCCGCTGAAAAACTTTCAGCAGAGAAAGTGTTTGGAAAATAAAATTTGGAAGGAATCATCCCATGAAACAGGCAATCTGTATTTTGCTTTTGACGCTTCTCACCGGCTGCACGCTGGCACAGGTCAACGTGGAAATGGTGAGCGAACGCACCGCTTTGGAAAATCAGGTACTGGGGACTTATAACTCCCTGGATGCCCAAATGCTTCTCGCCGCATCGGTCAGAGGGGTGGATGAAAGCGGTACAATCAGCGAGCCGCCCAGGCACAGCCGGGAATACAAAGACGCCATCACCGCCATGCAGACCCTTGATTTTCATGCCGACGATCTGGAAGCATTCAAGCGGCTGGGCTGGGTCGGGGAGAACAACCAGGGCTATATTGAACCGTTTGCCATGAAAAAGGGAAATGTCCCTGCGGATCTGAAGCCTTTTGCCGAGCGGTTTTCGGAATCCGAGTTTGATTATGTGATCTCCCGGGTCAATTCCGCCCGAAAGGTCCTTATGGAACGCGTGATTTATATGAATGAAAATTTAAAGGAATCGGATATGCCCCGGGTGCAGAAGGTCTTTGCCGGGATTCATGCTGAAAATGCGGCCGAAGGGGTCAAAATACAGGCTGAAGATGGATCATGGAAAACCAAGAACGCATCCTGATGAGGATGCATGGATTACATAAAATTGTGGGCTTCACCACCGGCGTGTGGCTATTTCTGGCCGTTCTGCTGACTCTCGCCCATGCCCGGGCTGACAATAAAAGCCGGGTTGTCCCGCCGCTTCAAGTTACCGCAGAAACCGAACCGGTTCTGGATATGGCGGTGTCAGCCGACGGCAAAGATATTGTCTATGTCACCGGCGGCCGGACGGCATCTACCCTATGGATCGGCTCCGCCGACCCGGCGGCCTTTAAACTGCCGCGCAAACTCGCCCCCACCCCTTCGACCAAGCGCGCCCCTGCCCTGTCTCCGGACGGCAAACAGCTCGCTTATGTGGACACCCGGTTTGATGCCAAAGGCGATATTTTTCTCCTAAACCTAAAAACCCCCGATAGACCGCCGGTGCGCTTAACCGGCCGTGATTCAGCGGATGACAGCCCTTGGTTCTCATCAGAAGGTAATCGGCTTTATTTTCACCAGGCAAAATCAAACGGCCAAAATCATCTGGTCAGCCTTGATCTCAGCCACCCGGACGCGTCTGCCGAACCCATTAATGTCGGCGGTGACGCCATGTCTGCGGCGGTTTCGCCAAACGGCCAAAAACTGGCATTCGTCACTTTTCGGAAAGATGCGTCGGGCGATATATTTACCTATGATCTTAAAAGCGGAAAAACCCGCCAGATCACCGGCGGACCGGCCATTGACCGGTCTCCCGTCTGGGGACCGGCCGGGATGCGCATTTACTTTTCCCGGATCGATGCGGACACTAACCAAGACGGCAGTTCAACGGGTTCTGATCATTCCGTCATCTGCCGAATCCCGGCGGAAGCGGCAAATGCCCGGGCATGCCCCCTGACGCCATTGAACCATTCGGCGATGCATCCCCAGGTGCGCGGGGATCGGTTATTCTATTTGTCGGACCGGGCGACTGTCGTCAACTGCTGGTCATTGCCCAGGTCCGGCCGTATTCCCATAATGAAAACAGCCGGGGCCCAGCTTGAACTTGCCCGGGAGGTCGCGGGCCGCATCCCGGCTGAACCTTACCTGTCCCTGCTTGCCTATTACCGGGTCATGGAAGCTTTTGCCGATAATGGACCGGTCGCTGCCCAAGCCGGCTATGCTATTGGCGATTTTTTTGAGCGCCTAAATTTCCATCATGCCGCCCGGCAAGCCTATGACCATGTCGCAGAGACCTATCCGGACGTCACCCCGGAAGGTCCGGTGGCATCCATCCAGGCGATAAGGCTTACGGGCATGCAAAAAATCCGTCAGGCGGCCATAAAAAGACGGCGAAAAAAAATTCTGGATCAGACGATTCAAAAAATTGACCAGTTTGCGGCCGGCAAAAAAATTGCTGTCCAGGCAGCGGCCGCATTTGCCAAATCCCGCCTGGTGTTAGCCGAAAACCAGGGGGCTGCTGAAATCCTGACCCTCATGCAGTGGCTGGATCCAATCACTGGTGAATCTCAGCTCCCGCCATCCCAGACGGCCCAGGCCCTGTTTTTAAAGGGGGCGGCCTATCAGCAGGCCGGTATTACCGAGACGGCTAATACGGTTTATCGCCGTCTTTTAAAACGTTTCCCGGATCAGCGCCCCTGGTCGAATGATGCCGTCAATCGCCTGCTTGATATGGCGCTCGCTGAAATTCCGGATGCCTCCAGACAAATGAAAATCACTAATCTCCGCCGGATGGCGGAAAAAAGCCGTAAGGATATGCCGGTGCTGGCCATGGCCGCATTCAATCGCATCGGCGACCTCTATTATACGGCCGGTGACCTGGACAGCGCCAAATCCGCCTACCAAACCGTTATTGAGAGCTTCACTGAAATGAACACCCCGGCGGCCGCCGCCCGGTTTTCGCTGGCAGAGCTTCTTTACCAGGAAGAACGGTTCAGACAGGCGCTTGATCTTTACGAAAAGGAGATTTCGCTGCGACCGTCAACGGATCGTATCTATCAACTGGCTAGAAACGGGTATATCCGCAAAACCGTATCTTCCGGAGAATTTCTGTACCGGCTGGGCGAGATTCCGTCTGCCAGAAACACCTTCAAAGAACTGATCGACTATGACGAAACCATCATCCCGGCGCATCGGGGCTACATCAAATGTGCGGCCGCTGCCGGCGATATAAAGCAAATACTGGCCGACTATCGCCGAAAACTTGAGCAGCACCCGAACGAGCCGATCCGGCTCTATACCACGGGACTTGCCCTGACATATCTTGAAACCGAAGAGACCGTTGAAGAGGCCCGAAAACTGGTTGAACAGGCGGTCCGCTTAAACGGGCATATCGAATATTTCCATCAAACCCTGGGCTATATTTATGAAGTCTCGGAAACGGTTTACGGCAGGCCGCAGCAGCTTGAACACGCCCTGGAATCCTATAAAAAAGCCTATTTTTTAAATGATCCGGACGCCAACCCGGAAAATGCCGCCAACCTGGAACTAAACATCGGAAACGCATTTTATCTGCTCGGCCAATACGGCAAGGGCCTCGAGTTCTACACCAAACGCCTCGCCCGGGAGGCTGCCTTTTCAGATCCAAATACGGAAATCATTTTTTACAAACGGCTGGGGGAATGCGCCTTTCAGGCCAACGCCGCAAAACAGGCCAAAACCGCGTATACGCGGGCACTTGACAAAATTGATCAGCGGATGGCGCCGCTGACTGCTGCCAAAAGTTTTGATCATTTGCACCGGCTGGTCCGGGACCGGATCATTGCCCCGGCCCTTAAACTCCCGCGATTGGAAGCCCGCGCCAAAACCATTGCCAAAGACCAGGCGGAAATCAGTGACCAGGTGGCCCAACTCGCCAATTCTGCCAAAGCGCCGCCAAGTGATGCGTGGGACCAATATAAGTCCGGCATCCAGCAGATGCTGGATAAGCAGCGGACGGTCAATAAATCCGCGGCCGACCTCGCCGAAGCAGTGAATACCGCATGTGCTGACGGGCAATGCCGGGCGTTTATGGATAACCCTGCCGGTACGCTGGGTTCGATGACCCAAAAAATCGAGTCTGCCCTTTCCTTGCCGGAACAGTTGGTCACCCTTAAAACGGAAATGGCCGACCGGCTGGGGCTTGTGTGCCAGGAACTTGAAGATTGGGAATGTGCCGTTGTTGCATTTAAGAAAGCGTTTCTCCTCAATCAAAAACAGGGCCTGACCCGAAATCTGGCCAGAAACCGGCGGGCCGTCGCTTATAACACCTATCACCATGCCCGGACCTTTACCGGGGCCAAGCGGCGGCGCCTGCTTGAAACCGCTGCCGAAGAGTTCCAAAAGGTACCGGAGCTGATCAACGCCCACGGAGTGCCCAAACCGGAGAAGAAGAAAAAGAAAAAACAGGCCCTCTTCGATATTTCCTTTCAAACCGCCCTGGATACCTCGGGCGCCACTGAGGCGGCCCACGGATTCTCTGAAGTCCAGGAAAAGCGCCTGGCGGAAACTTTTATCGCACGCATCCGTCTTGAATTGGGGGACCTGGCGGCCGCCCGCGCCCATATTGACAAACAGTTAGACGAATACCCCATGGGCGATACCGTTTCCGAAAACGACCGCTACGGCGTGGCGCTTCTTTATCACCGGGCCGGACTTCTGGCCCATGCCATGGACGAGCCGGAGACAGCCTTTGACCGGTTCGCCTATTCAGCTGAGCTCTGTCTTAAAATGCAGGCCCCGGTCAGCGCGGCCATGAATCTTACCAACATGGCCGCGGGAATGGAAGCCATGCGCCCAACGGAAAAGCCGGGCCGCGGGTTGACAGATACCCGGATAAAAAGATTTGAGGCCCTGGATGGTAAGACCCGGGACCTGCTTGAGGCCTCGGCTGCCACCCAAAACTCCCTTCGCCTGGCTGAATACCACAATCACATGGGCGTGGCCTATGCCGCGACGGCCGGCCGTTTGTTTGGGGCGGATGCCGACGCTGCGGTTAAGAAGATGAACCGCCTCATCCTTGCGGCCGGCCATTTTACGGCAGGCCTTGAACTTTGCGGGCAAACGGCCCTGCAGCCGGCCCGGGAGGCTTATGCAGTTCAAGCCCGGCTGAATTTGAATCTCGCAGCCCTCGCCCATCGGCTGAAAGAAAGCCAAACAGCGGATGAACATTTTGAAAAAGCCCTTTCCGCCGCGGAAGAAGGCGTCCTTCCGGATTACAAATGGCGGGCCCTTGCCGGACTGGGGCGGCTTGAAGCAGCCTTCTCCGTGCTCCGGAATATAAGCCCGGCCCGGGCCGGCTGTCAGTCCATGGAAATTTTAAACCCATTCAGCCCGCTGGTTTTCAAGACGCTTAAAACGGAAAACGCGGAAGCCGCCTTTAACCTGGCCGAACAAATTGCCGAACTGGAGCGCTTCAACCGGACGGCAGAGCATATCCAGCCGGCCGGGAAAAACGAAGCCGCATTTTATGAGAATGTGTATCCGCGGCTTGAGCGGATACGCACCTATCAAACCGAACTGGATGCTGCGGATCCGGATAGAAAGCCGTATATCAAAGAACGGCTTGACCGTGAAAAGTCGCTTCTGGCATCTGAGACCGAGAATTTGCCGGATCTTATCCGGCAAATTAAAAACAAAGACACCCAACACCAAGTCATGATGATCCTGGGTGCGTCCATTCAGGCGGAAAAAATCGCTGATCAACTGGCAGCAGAAAACCAGTCGGAAAATCCGGATATGGATAAACTTTCCGGGCTTCGCTCGCGCTATGAGGAGCTTATCTCCACCTGCCGCACCCTCCCGGCGCGCATCCAAAACGGCGACAGCGTTATGTCATCGGATTTTATGGATTTTTTAAGCCCCCGGCCCGCCGAGGCAATGGATGTAATGGATGCCCTGGGAGAGGACGAGGCCATGCTCCGGATATTTCCCACCGGCAGGCCCGAGCCTGCATACATGGTCTTCATTGTGACACCGGAGAGCCTTTCTGTTAATACCGCCAAAAATATGGATGCCATCAAACAAACTCTGTCTGAATTCGACCCTGAACAGTCGGCCTATATTGCCTATGAAGCCCCGTTGGCCTTTGATCCGGAACAACCCTGTCCGCAGGCCTTAAGCGGAACTCATCTGTATCGCTGTCTTTCCAGTAAAAAACCCTTTAAACAGCATCTTCTCAGCATATCGGATGAGTTCGGTTTAAGCGGTTTGGCGGATCTGTTTAAGGTCATGAATTGGGAAGACGGGGCAGACCGGTCCGCTGTCAATGATTCATATACGCTGAGCGCCGCAAATACCCTTATCATGCCTCATGCTTTGGCCCGGGTTTCGACCGTCCCCACCAATGCCGGGGAATCAGCCGAATCGTTTCTGGCGGTTTATACGGGATCTGGAAAGCGTCTGCCTCTGACGGATCTGCTTTCGCAGACTTCAAGTCTGACGCTATCTGTTGTATCCAATCCCCCGGCATCGGAAATCGATCGCATCGCCCATTTGTTTGCGATTTACGGGTGCCCGAGCCTTATCCTGCTTAAACAGCCGTTTTCCGAGGAAAAGACCCGGATTGCGGATTTATTGAGCGGATATATGGAGATGACCCCCTTTGATGCCATTGCCATGGCTGGCCAACCTTTCCGGCCGCTTTATATCGGGGATGCCGGCATGACACCGGATGAATCCGCCGAATTTGCCAGAAAAAACTTTATTGCCTATATCAAGGCCGGCCGCTCAGCCTTTGATAACGGCAGCCCGAAAGAAGCGCTGGTCAATTTTGAGCATGCCGTATCCATCGCTTCTAAGGTTCCGGATTACAGCCAATACCTGCCGGCCCTGTACCAGTTTGGCCGGGAATCCGCCTATCAGGCGGGACATCTGGAAAAGGCGCTTACGTTTGCAGAGAAACTTACAGAAATACTCGAAGCCGAAAAGCCGGACAGCCGCGCCCATGCCGAGGCCATGCTGACCCTGGGCCTCATCCATGCCCGGAAAAGCCAATATGACCGGGCCGTGCCGGTGATCGAGACGGCAGTGGATATGTTTTCCATGCTGGGCGCGGATCAGAAGCTGGCCGCCGCCATGAAGGATCTGGGGGTGGTTCTGGAGAATGCCACCCATTATGAATCCGCGCTAAGCCGGTTTCAAAAAGCGGCCGAATTAAGCCGGGACATCAATGACCGCCAGATGCTTGCCGCCCAGCATCTAAACATCGGCCGCATCCATGATCTCCGCTTAAACCGCTACCCTGAGGCCATCCGCCACTATGAAAAATCGCTTGCCCTGTATAAGGAGATGGGCAACCCGGAAAAAACCGCCGAAGCCCGACTGAATATCGGCCGATGCTATCGCCTGCTGGGTGTTTTCCCCAAAGCCAAGACCCATTATGAGCAGGCGTTTTCCATGGTTTCCGGCAAAACAGCCAGAGAACGGCGGCTTAAAGCGAAAATTATCATCGAACAGGCAAACAACGCCTGGTTTCAGGGCGATTTTGAGACGGCCTTCAAACTTCAGCGGGAGTGCTATCAACTGGCTGCCAACCAGGACTATCCCTTATTGGAAGTGATCTCGAAAAATACCGCCGGGCTGATCTGGTGGTCTCTGGGCAACTACGAAAAAGCCCTGACCGAGATGGAAATCGCGCTAAAACAAGCTCGGCAGCTTGATATCCGGCCGGATGAAGTCGCCTCCACGCTGAACAATATCGGTCTGGTGCACCGGGAGCGGGGCGATTATGAGAAAGCCCTGGAAATCTTTGATCAAGCCCTGGCCATTGATACGGAGCTCCAATCCAAATGGGCCATGGCTTATGACTATCGGAACAAGGGGCTGACCTATCTGAAAATGGACCAGCCCAAGACCGCGGCGCCGCTTTTTGATGAAGCGTTTCGGTTATCCAATGCCATCGGCAACCAGATAAACGCGGCCAAGGCATTGCTGGGCAAGGGGAATGCGCAGCTCGCCCTGGATAACTATGACTCCGCCAAAGGTGCCTATGACCAGGCGCTTAACCTGTCAACGCAAATGCGGATAAAGGAAACCCACTGGCGGGCGCTTTACGGCCTGGGCCGGGTGCGCCTTGGGCTTGAAAACAATCAGGATGCGGCTGCCGCCTATCTTCGCGATGCGATTGAAATTATCGAGTCCATGCGCTCGGCCATAAAAGTAAAAGAGCTTAAGGAAAACTTCATGCAAAACCGGCTTGACGTGTATAAAGATCTGGTCAAGCTGCTGGCGGATATGGAAAAACCAGAAGCGGCGTTTGAAATCGCGGAGCGGTCCCGATCCCGAAATTTTATCGACCTTTTGGGCACTCAGCGGGTGTCGTTGGGAAGCAAGGTTGAAGCTGAGCTCTACGACAAACAAGCCACCCTGGCTGGCGAGATCGAGGCCACCCAACAGCTTCTGGCCACTGCCGAAAATACGGCTGAAGTCAAGGCCTACCAGGAGGGGCTCAAAGAGCTCAAAAATGAGCGGCAAAACCTGATGCTCGATATTCAGGCCAAACATCCCCGGCTTTCGACACTTATTTCCATCCCTCCGGTGAGTGCCGATAAAATTGTCGGGCGCCTGGAGGCGGGGGCCGCTCTTTTGTCCTATTATGTGCTGGATAATGAAATCCTGTGCTGGGTTTTGAGAAATACAAACACGGGCTCAGATGACGGCCGCATCCAGCTTTTCCGCATCCCGTCGGATCAAGACCGGTTAAACAGCCGGGTACTTGAATACCGGCGGATCATTCAAAATCTGGAGCCCTATGAGACCCATTCCAGCAAGCTCTACGACCGGTTGATCGCACCGGTCAGGGACGCACTTGAGGGCATCCATACCGTGGGCATCATCCCCCACGGGTCTTTGCATTATCTATCCTTTGCCACCCTTTATAGCGGAGGAGATTTTCTGGTTGACCGATTCTCGCTCTTTTATCTGCCGAGCGCCAGTGTGCTCGACTACACCCTGCCCCGGCGGATCAAGCGGCCAAAGCTCCAGCTTGAGGTCCTTGCCATCGGCAACCCGGATCTGGGCAATCCGGCGCTGGAGCTGCCCTTTGCCGAGCAGGAGGTCAACTCCATTCACTGGAATTTTCCGGAAATCACCCTCCTCACCCGGGACAAGGCGACTGAAGCCTGGGTGGTGGAAAATATCGCCCGGTTTGATATCATCCACATCGCCTCCCACGGGGAGTTTGATCCCATCAATCCGCTGATGTCTGCCATCAAGCTAAGCCGGGCGGCAGATGCACAAAGCTTTACAAACATCAAAACTGACGGGGATCTGCGGGCAGCTGAAGTTTTCGGCTTGGATATTCGGGCAGATATGGTATGTTTAAGTGCATGTCAGACCGGACTGGGTAAAGTAAAGGCCGGAGATGAAATCATTGGTCTGAACCGGTCGTTTTTTTATGCCGGTACCCATACGATCATCTCAAGCCTCTGGCGGGTAAGCGATGTCTCTACCGCCATGCTGATTAAGACTTTCTACCGCCGGTATACGGAAAACAATAAGGCGGACAGTCTGCGCGCCGCCGCCCGGCATGTCAAAGACCGGTATCCCCATCCGGGCTATTGGGGGGCGTTTACGCTGGTGGGGGATTTTAAATGATGAGAAGCTGCATAAATCAGGGGGCAAAATGAAAATACGCATTAAACCGATTTTTTATCTAATTCTGTTTTGCCTGGCCGTGGTAACTTCTGCGGCTGCCCAGGAAACCCTTTGGGTTACCTCGGAAAGCGCGGATTTAAAGGCCGAACGCTCAATCTCTTCTGATACCATTACCACACTGCAACGGGGGACCGAACTTTCGGTTCAGCAATATGAATCCCGCTGGTATCAGGTGACCACCAAAGATGACCAAACCGGCTGGGTCTACCGGGGGAAGGTGTCTGATATCCAACCCGACGTCCCAGAGGGCGAAAAAAAGGATGAAGGGGGCGGGCTTGGCGGGTTACTCGGTGGTTTAGGCGGCAGCTCGGTTGAAACCGATGCCGCTGACAGCGCCCGCAGTATCCGGGGACTCTCACCTGAGGCCCAAGCGTATGCGGAAAAAACCGGCACCCCGAAGCAAAGCCGGGAAGCGCTGGATCAGGTGCTTTCCATGTCGATCTTAAAAAATGAAATCGAGTCGTTTTTAAAAAAGGGAGATGTCGGTGAATATGCCGAGTAACGATGAGGGATATGATTATGGGTAAAAAAGGCAATCATCAAAACCATCAGACCCGCCGCCAGTTTCTGAAACTGGCCGCCCCCCTGGCGCTGGGGCTGGCCACCCCGGCCTATGCCATGGATCTTTTTAAAATGCTTGATCCGGAAGGCAAAAACGAGGATATCCAGAAGGCCAAACAGGCGATGGAGGGGATAGGCAGCATCGCCCAGAGTGCGGCGGGTATTGATTATGAAACCGAATTCCATATTGGTGAAAGTCTGGCCCTTGAAGGCTTCCAGCGGTACGGACTGCCAGTAAAGGATCAAAAGCTCCAGGAATATGTCAATGTGCTCGGCAAAGCGGCGGCTAAAAATTCGATCCGGCCGGATATCAATTACTATTTTGTCATCGTCGATAGCCCTTTATACAATGCATTTGCCTGTCCCGGCGGGATTATTTTTCTGAGCGCCCAGTTGGTTCGGTCAATGTCGGATGAAGCAGAACTTGCCTGCGTACTGGCCCATGAGGTGGGCCATGTCTCGCACAAGCATGCCCTGCAGTCCATCCGCCGGGCCAAATTTTTTGAGGGGCTGGGCAAAATCGGCACCATCAACATGGACAGCGAGGAAGGCGAAAAATATCGATCGATGATCGGCGATCTTCAAACCGTGCTTTTTGATAAGGGCCTTGACAAGAACATGGAGTTTGAAGCGGACAAATCCGGCATGGAGTTCGCCTACCGCACCGGCTATGACCCGCGGGGCATGATCCGGGTACTGGAAATGCTAAAGGAAAAACAGGCATCAGCCACGCATAAGGGATCCTGGTTTTCCACCCACCCGCCGCTGGATGCCCGGCTGGAAAGGTGTTATGAACAGCTCAAAAACTATTCGGACGCATCGGCCATGGCTACGGTCAAAGACCGGTTTATGGCTTATCGGAAGCGCTTTTAGCCTTTACTGTAAAAATTAGAATTAAACCGCAGAAAAAAAATCATATATGCAGACCTATCACGAATGTATCCCCTGTTTTCTAAAACAGGCGTTAAATGCCGCAAGACTTGCGACCTCGGAGACCGGCGTCCATGAACATGTGCTAAGACGCGTACTGGCCGATGCCGCGAAATTAAACCTCAATCAGCCCCCGCCCATGATGGGACAGCGGATTCACCAGATCATCCGGGAGGCCACGGGCAGCCGTGATCCCTATGATTCAGTCAAAACACAATACAATCAGTTCGGAATGGAACTTTATCCGCAACTGAAACAAACGATTGCGCAGTCGGCAAACCCGCTTGAAACCGCCATCCGCCTCTCCATTGCGGGAAACATCATTGACTTCGGGGTGGCCGAGTCCGTCAATCAGGCGGAAGTCGCATCGGTGATTGAAAAGTCCCTGACCCAAACCCTGGAGGGGGATATCAGCGCATTTCAAAAGGCCATGGCATCTGCCCAAAACATCCTGTTTTTAGGCGACAATGCCGGGGAAATCGTTTTTGACCGCCTTCTTATTGAAACCCTTGAGCGCGACCATATTACCTATGTGGTCCGCGGCGGCCCGGTCATCAATGATGCCACACGCGCGGATGCGGAGTCCACCGGTATGACGGAAATAGTGGATGTAATGGACAATGGATCGGATGCGCCCGGCACTATTTTGTCTCAATGCAGCAAAGCCTTTCAGCAGGCTTTTGGTGATGCCGACCTGGTGGTGGCAAAGGGCCAGGGCAACTTTGAGTCCCTGTCAGACGCAGACCAGCATATTTTCTTCATTTTTAAGGTCAAATGCCCGGTCGTGGCCGCCCACACGGATTGCCCCACCGGGAGCATGATGATCCACGAAAAGCGGCCCGGTTAGCGTCATTTCAAACTAATATTTTAAGCGCGGTTTTGAATGCTTTCAAGGGCCTCATTGATTGCTGAAGAGAGGTCTGGCCGGCTTTTTAAGAGCTTTTTAAGAAAGACCTGGGCATCCGATCCGCCGATGCGGCCAAGCAGGGGGATAGCGGCCTTTAGAATCACCGACGCGTCTTCGGCGCCCACCGCGCGCTTTAAAAACTGCCGCCATTTTTTGTCCTTAAAGGCGATCTGTTCGCCGAGCCGGATAATATCGGATTCAATACGCCCGCGCATGGGAATCTGGTGCAATCCATTGATGGCACTGATCAGAAGGGATACATGTCTGAAATGTCCGGATGCATTGTCCGGATCCTGGGGTTCAAGGGTGAGGCGGCCGAGAATCTCTTGAATGCTGCTGCTGCTGATGGATGGGAGCTCGCCCAGCGCCTTTACCGCCCGCCAGTTTATCCGGGAGTCTGAATCCCCAATCGAGGCGATGATTAAGGCTTCCAAATCCCCGGGCTTAAGGCTTGAAATGACATTTAATGCCTCAAGCCTCAGCCGGGAGTTGGCATCATCCAGAAACGGGCGAATACTGTCGGCATCTGCGGGATCATTGCTCACTTCCCGGAGGATGAGCATGGCATTTCTGTACAAATACCACATGCGATTCGGCTCATTCAAAATGCGATGCGCCCATTTCCGGGCGGCGGCCTTTTTTTGTATCAGCCAGTTGACGATATGACCCCGCAATTGGCGGTCCTGGGTATCCGCCAGGATCCGGCCCAGTGTTTCAACCCCTAAATAGCCCAGACAATCAAAGATGGGGGTCAGATTTTTTCGTTCTTCAGGAGCGACCGTTTCATAAGCCAGGGCCAGAGTATGGGTTTGATCCATGAATACATAGTCAAGTGCGCTTTGTACGGTCTCATTTTTATCAGCAACTGAGGCATCCTTGTTTTTATCAACTTTCAAGTAAACCGTCTCGGCCGCCAATGCGTCAATGGATTTATTTTTGGGATGCGGGAATCTATCGGCGCTTTTTTCGATTACCTGGGAAATGTCCACAATAAGCTTCCAATCCTTTTCTTCAATCAAAAGCGGCATGATCCGTCGAAAACACTTCAAAAAAACAACAAGGTCATCCACATCATCTGCGCTTCGCATGGCTTGGGAATAACTGGTAAAATGGTTTTTAACATCCCGCGCCATTTCCCGCGTATTGATGACATACTGGGCGTCTGCCGGAAGCTCTTCAAAGGTAAGGATCTGGTTATCATACAAATGGGCCAAAAAATTCTGGCCGCCTTTGGCTTTTTCAATCACCACCCGTCGGGCGACCATTTTAAGGATACGCTTGATGCCCTTTAGTCTCCGGTCAACAATACTGCTATCCGGATACTCAAGCTTCATGGCATTCAGACGGTCAAGCTCTTCAAATGTATAATTGGAGGTGGGCAGCAGCATATCAATCGGAAAAGCGTCCACAATGATCTGTTCGATCTCCCGCGGCTCCATGTTCTCGATATGCTGGGCGATAATATAGCAGTTGACCAGAAAATCGTTCAGCAGTTTGGGATGCTTTAAAGGGCGGATGATATCCTGGATGGACTGCTCCTTGATTTGGGAGACAATATCCGATTCCGTGCCTTTGAACATGGGCAGCAGTTTGAGATCTTTGGCTAAACGGTGCATGGCCATTTCAACCCGCCACGGCAGATCCTTCTCAAGGTTTAACCGGTCATCAAAGAATATGGCGGAAATTTCGGAGATCTCCTGTTCGACCAGGGCATTGGTCAAAATCTGACCGGGCGTGCGCTCTTCCGAGCGGTCCACTTTGGGATCGCTCATGATATCAATAAATTTTTCAAAATGTTCGTTAGTAATCTCTTTTTTGATCGCCAGGCTGATGAGTTCCTTTTTCTCAAAATACTCATGCAGCTTGGGCGCAAATAGTTCAGCCACCCCCTGCCCTACGACCGTGCGGACGGTGACCGGCAGATCCAGGATGCCGGTGATCATAAAGTCAACATGCTCGCGGGTTTCTTCCTTGGTGATCATCAGTTCCCGGGTATCAAAGAGCACTTTTTGAAATTCTTCGTAAAGCCCCTGCTTAGCTGACACCGCGCCCGGATGGTCCGGATCATAATAGCCGCTCCGCAGAACCGCCTTGGTGAAATTCATAGTAAACTGCCCGACGGGCTCCACCCGCTGCCGCTCTTCCGCAGTCAAATCCTTTTTATCGTGAACGGCCTGGCCGTGATCTTCAGGCGGTGCGTCGGCCTCGATTTCATATTCTTCATGAGAGACGACTTCGCGGATCCATTCAAAAGAGGCTGGTGCCTTGGCCGTATCTGACGGTTCATCATCGGCCGATTCGGCGCTATATTTCTGCTTCTTTTCTGTTTCAGGCAGCGCCGGTTCAGATGGCTCGGTCGTCGGTTCAGGATCGGAAGTCTCCAAATTGCCACCAACGCCGATACGCTTGCCATAATCCAAGTCCAGGGTGAGTTCGCCGTCATCGGTTTCGCTTATCGGCGTTTCAAAGAAAGGCGCACAGTTCAATTTTCGGGCATATTCATCATGTGCTGAGAGTTCAGTGTCAAGTTCATACATAAAGTCATCAAAACTCTCATCCAGATTGACCTGTATGCCGGCAGTCACTAAATCTGTATGTATTTCGGCACTCCCCTCCAAAGAGAAAAGGCGATTGACCATCGGGATAATCAGGGAGATAACAAGCGGGGTGCCAGTGGCGATGGCGGAACGAGAAGGCAAAAACAGCCGTTTCTGCTGGATTGTTTCATAGTACCGGCAGAAATCCTCACTTGACTCGAATTTCAGGATAATCAGGCGCTTTTTCATGCACTTAGCCTAGTTCTGAAAAGGTTTCAGCAAATAATAGGATGGCCATTAGATTTCCGCAATATTTTTGTTTGACAAGATTGCATGGTATTTTGGATAATTTGGTGATTTCAGGGGCCAGGAGCCAACACCATTAGGAATTATAATACCATGAAAATCAACCTCTTAATAGTTAACATATTTATAGTGCTAAGTTTATTCGCCTTTTTCAGCGCAGAGCCCCTTCATGCGGGCGGCATCCGGGAGGCCGTGTTTGCCGGGAAATTCTATCCTGCCGATTCAGAGCAGTTGCATCAGCAAATACAGGAGCTTTTAGAAGAGGCCCGGAAGACAGACATTCAAACCCCGGCGAAAAAGAAATTAAAAGCATTGGTGATGCCCCATGCCGGGTATGTGTATTCCGGCCGCACGGCCGCCCATGCGGCCCGGACGTTGACCGGTGCAAATTTTTCAAAAGCGATCATATTAGGGCCTGATCACCGCGTAGGGTTTCAAAATGGCGCCATCAGTAATGCGAAAGCATATAAAACCCCGTTGGGACGAATCGACCTGCACCCGGATGCGGCCAAACTGCGGAACAGTTTTGACTGCTTCAGGCATGTACTGGCATCCGATCAAAAGGAGCACAGCATTGAAGTAATTCTGCCGTTTCTCCAAACCCAGCTCAATGGATTCCAGTTGATACCGATAGTATTGGGCCCGGGCAACATCAAGCAATACGCTGAAGCTATTAACAGCATCTATGCGGATACAAGCCTTTTGGTTGTCAGCACGGATCTTTCGCATTATCTTTCATATGCAAAAGCCAATAGGCGGGACCGCCAGACGATAAACATGATATTAAATTTAAATGGTAAAAATTTGGCAGATGGCAGCAATCGGGCGTGCGGTGTGACGCCGCTTCGGGTCCTGATCGATCTGGCCAAACAGCATAAATGGAAACCTGTGCTGCTTTTTCATGAGAACAGCGCGGACACTGCCGGCTCCCGTCAGCAGGTCGTTGGTTACGCTGCCATTGCATTTTACGGAGAGGAGTCTATGACACAATCAAATGAAATGAGCGAAGAAAAAGGCCAACAGCTCGTGCAGCTGGCGCGGCAGACCATTGCCAAGCGGCTGGGTGTTGAACCGGATGAGGCGGCGGATGTCGAGTCGCGTCTATCAGATGATATTTTTCAGTCTCGTCGGGGCACATTCGTCACCCTGACCAAAAATGATCAGCTTCGGGGATGTATCGGCAACCTGTTGCCGGATAAACCGCTGAAGGAAGGAGTTAAAGATAACGCGATGAATGCCGCGTTTAATGATCCCCGCTTTCCGGCCCTTTCCAAGGATGAATTGGATCAGATCGTGATCGAGGTTAGCCTGCTGACAGAGCCCCAGCCCCTTGAATACAAGGATGCGGAGGATCTTTTGGCCAAGCTTCGGCTGCATGTAGACGGCGTGATTCTGCGAAAAGGCATGTATAGTTCGACCTTTCTTCCGCAGGTTTGGGAGCAGCTCCCGGATAAGGAAATGTTTCTGTCCCATCTCTGCCTGAAAGCCGGATTGCCGGGGAATGAATGGAAAAAGGGGGATTTGGAAGTCCTGACCTATCAGGTACAGTATTTTGAAGAACGCAAATGATCGGCTGATCGCCCTTGTTGTCATTGCCACCGGCATATCCTCGGTGGTCACCCAGCTCCTGGTCATCCGGGAGTTTTTGTCCCAGTTCAACGGAAATGAATTCGTCGTTGCCCTGATCCTTTTTAACTGGCTGATGTTGGGCGGCATCGGCACCATGCTGGCCAAAACAGCCGGCCAGCATGCATCGATGGCGAGACTCAGCTGGCTCTCGCTGTTTCTGGTGGCGCTATCCCCGCTTGAGCTCTATGCGATCCGGGTACTGCGGGATATCTTCTTTATCCATGGCGTATCGGTCGGGTTTTACCCCACGCTTGTCTACACGCTTTTAACCATTGCCCCATACTGCCTGGTTTTAGGCTTTGCCCTGCCCTACAGCTTGAGTGTGGCGGGAAGGCTGATCCCCAATTACCCGGGCACCCGGATCTATATCACCGACAACATCGGCGATGTGACCGGCGGCGCGTTATTCTCCTTTGCCCTGGTCATTTTCTTAACCCCGTTTCAGGCCCTTTTTTTTGCCAACCTGCCGCTAATCCTCGCGGCGTTTCTATTGATGCCCCGCCCAAAGCGGCTCAAAAGTGCATTTATCGCCGGATTGGCCGTGAGCCTCAGCTGCCTGGCATTCGGTCTTTATATCGAACGCCCGTCGCTGGCTCCCATGGAAGGCGAGGTGGCCTATTACGAAGAGTCCAGATATGGACGGATCGAAGTGCATCAGGCAGACGGGCAGCAGACCCTTTTTCTAGACGGGGTGCCCTTATTCAGCAGTCAGAACTTAACCCTGGCCGAAGAAACCGTCCATTACCCCTTATCCCAGCTTGATGCGGTCAATCAAATCCTGTTGATTTCCGCAAAGGGCGGTATCATGAAGGAAATTGCCAAGTACCAGCCCGAACAAGTGGATTATGTGGAAATCGATCCCCGGATCACGCAGGTACAATTCCGGTTTGATCTGCTCAAAAAACCACCCGCCCTCAATGTGATCCATCAGGACGGCCGCGCGTTTCTAAAGGAAACTGATAACGGCTATGACGCTATTCTACTAAATCTGCCGGAGCCGGAGACCTTTCAGCTGAACCGCTTCTATACGGCCCGGTTTTTTGAGTTAGCCCAAAAACGCTTAAACCCGGACGGTATTTTCCAGTTTTCTGTCAGCGGCATTGACAACTATCTCTCCAAAGCGCAGCGGCAGAAGATATCCTCGCTCTACCGGACGGCCAAGACGCAGTTTGAGCACATTCTGATGCTTCCGGGCGACCGGATATACTTCCTATGCCGAAACGCCCCCCTTAGTCCGGATATACCGAATCTGCTTGCCGCTAAAGGGATTGAAACCACTTATATACACGGCTACTTCTACGGAAATATTACCGCGAACCGGATTGACCGCCTGCAGGATGAGATGATTCGCGATGCGCCGGTCAACCGGGACTACGCCCCGAACATGATCCGCATTATGTTCTCTGAATGGTTCAGCCAGTATGCCAGTTCGCCGACGCTGTTCATGGCCTTGATCGCGGTGCTGGCCGGGATTTATTTTATCCTCATCACCCGGGAGGAGTTCGTCCTTTTTTCCACCGGGTGTCTGACCATGGGCAGTGAAATCCTGGTGATATTTGCATTCCAGATATTTTTTGGCTATATTTATTACCAAATCGGGCTGATTGTCACTGTTTTTCTGGCAGGACTCCTGCCAGGGGCGGTTTTCGGCGAGCGGCTTCGCAAATATGGGCGCCAGGTGCTGATCATAACCGATGCCCTGCTGATCGCTTTGCTGCTTTTTTTCATTGCCAGTGTTTACATAGTGGGTGACCATTTGCCTTTAGGCAGCTTTCTTGTGTTCGGATTTATGGTGTCTGCGGCCTGCGGCTGCCAGTTCCCCGTGGCCCTTTATCTTCGTGGAAGCAGCCAGTCCGCAGCGATTCAATCATTTTCCGCCGATTTAATTGGGGCGGCGGCCGGCACCCTGATTACCAGCGTGCTGCTGATCCCCTATGTGGGTATTCTATGGACGGCAGCGGCTTTGGCCGGCATCAAAACCGCAAGCTTAATTTTAATACGGGCAGACCATGACATCCATATCCAGACGTAAATTTTTAACCACCAGCGCCCTGGCATTCGGGGCCACATTACTGCCTTGCCAGGCACCAGTTTCCGCCAAATCGGATAAAAAGTCCAATGCTTCGGGGACGATTTTTAAAAATGACGCACCGGACGCCCCGTGGAAATGGTCCCGCGAAGTCGATTACTATCATCAACTGCCAAATGGAAACGTTGTCTGCGGCATTTGCCCCAACAGCTGCGCGCTATCTGATGGCGACCGCAGCGTATGCCGCTCCCGGGTCAATATTAATGGCAAGCTATATACCCTTGCCTACGGAAATCCCTGCGCGGTCCACCTGGACCCGATCGAAAAAAAACCCCTATTTCATTTTCATCCGCAGTCCAAAGCCCTGTCCATTGCGGCCACCGGCTGCAATTTCAGATGCCTGAACTGTCAGAACTGGCAGATTTCCCAAGTTAAGCCGGAGGCGGTCCGGCACTACGACCTCTTTCCGGAAGCAGTGGTCCGAAAAGCAAAGGACCACCAGGCGGATGCCATTGCGTACACCTATACAGAGCCCACCACGTATTTTGAATACATGCACGATACGGCAAAAATCGCCCGGCAGAACGGGATTTACAATTTATGGGTATCCAACGGGTTTATCAATCATGAGCCGCTTCTCGCCCTCTGTAAGGTGCTGGATGCGGCCAATGTGAACCTTAAATCATTCAGCGATAAATTGTACCGGAAATTAAACGGCGGCCGGCTCCAGCCGGTGCTGAACACCTTTAAAACCATGCATGATCAGGGCGTTCATTTTGAAATGACCACTTTGGTTGTGCCCGGGTATGTCGATGATCCGGAGATG
>DATGCF010000256.1:0-2696 GCA_035312245.1 Desulfosalsimonadaceae bacterium | reverse complement strand
TCGGTCATATCCGTGAACAAGGATATTTGTTGTTCCTGCCATTGGCATTAAAAAATTTAAGCTTTCTTTTGTGATAATGACAGCTTCTGCAAGCGCAGAGAAAATGCCCTTATTATCCGAAGGTTCGGGCAGCCCCTGATTGGCAATAATGATTTTACCGATATCCAGGCAGGCTTCGATTGCCACCTGGATATTTCTTTCCGCAATATCCATAGTGTCCCGGGAAGAAATATAATCTTCAAAAGAGTGAAGTCTCAGGGCCAGGTCTTTCAGCTTTGAGACCCGATGTTGGACTTCGGCCACTTTTTTCTCAACTGCTTTCATTCTGCAGATCCCCTGCTGCTGGATGGTCGCATGCTTTTTGTCCGTAATTGTTCAAGAAACGGTTTGAAATCAAAATACATGCCTCTTAATACGGCTTCATATTCGAGCCGATGTTCATGGTCAGCTTCATATACAGGCGTTCCTGTGGTTATTGCCTGGTAGGCGGTTTCTATTGAGGCAGAATTCAGGATAATGACATCGGTCTGCCGCTCCGCCATCGCTGCGATTTCCGCGGCGGCCATATAAGCAGGGGCGGAATTTATGAGCGGGTCCTGTTTGTAGAGGCGTCGGTCCAGGAGAAAGGCCATGTCAATATCGGAGTTTTTTTTGAAATTTTCCGGGCGCAGGACCGATCCGAAAAGATAGGCGGCGACAATGGTTTCCCGGGCGTCCCCGGATTCTGAAATATAGCTGAGGAGATGGTGTTGAACCGATTCGGCCAGGCTTTTATCCCCAATATTGTTCGAAATTTTGCCCATTGGGCCTCTCTTCTGATTGGATTGAGCTGGGAGAAGGGTTTGGTGCTTCTTCTGGAAGTTATATGGAGCTTTCTCTCCTTAAAAGCTCCCTTGCCGCTTTCAATAGATCCGGCAGATCTTCCTGGATAATTTTCCATACAATTTCCAAATCAACCCCGAAATATTCATGAATCAAAAGGTTTCTAAAATCTTTTATGTCCTGCCACTCTATATTTTTATAGTCATTTCTGATGGCGTCCGGAATTTTGCCCACGGCTTCGCCTATAATTTCAAACTCTCTTATTACAGCGGTGTAGGTCTTCCGATCCTGGCAAAAATCCTCAAAAGACATTCCCGCAACATATTCAAAAATGGCTTGGCTGGATTCCGAAATGTCTGTCAGATAAAGAAATGTCTGTCAGATAAAGGCGATAATCCCTTTCAGGCATAAATAATTTGCTCCTTGATCCTGTCTTTTACCGGCGGCTTTAAGGAGCCTTCAAATCCGAGATCGACCTTTTTTCCAAACCGGTCTTCCAGAAACCGTTTAAGGCTTAAAAAATTATGTATGTTCTTGCTATTGCTTTCAAGTTCGACAACAATATCAATATCACTTGAGGACGAGGGGATACCGCGGGCATAACTGCCAAAAACACCAATTCGTTTCACACCGAACCGGTCATAAAGCAAATTTTTGTTATCGCTTAAATATTTTATAATTTGGTCCTTGGTCAGGGCACTTATCGTCATTGGTTCCATGGGTATTCTATAGTTGTGACAATGCCATTAACTTAAGATAAAAAATTTGAGAGCGGCGGAAAGCTAAAGTCAATGACGAATGATATTGATGGTTGTGATTTTTGCTTGTGTAATAGGTTTTTTTGAAGATAGTTCAAAATATTCGTTAAGTCAAGAAGATACGCCATGCGGACGAATGCTGCAAAGCTGCAGGGCCGCGGTTACTTCCTGCATCCATGGCAGACCGGTTCGAGCCGGCTGTTGAAGTGAATATGGGAAATGGGTTTTTTGCAGATGGTGCAGGGCGGGGGATCGATGGAGCGGGTGACGGGGTTGTAAGTCAGAAAAAACTGGCGGCGCTGTTTGCCGATGGAAAGGCGGCAGAGGATTTTTTTGGCCGGCGTCCGGATGTACATGGCGGCGGCGGGCTCCAGGCGCACCTTGATGCTGTATTTTTTCAGCAGGTCTTCTTTTTTGCCGGCAAGCTCGGCGGGAATCGCATCGATCTTTGCCTGACGGTCGATTCGAGCGCTTTCAGAAAGCCCTGGTTTTTCAAGGCTTTTTTCCATCTCCGCTGCCAGGCTGCTGTAATACTCCTCAAGGTTTGCAATATCGCGCTGAAACCGCCGGTTCATGCTGGCATGAAACGGCGCAAGCCGGTCTTCTAAAAGTCCGCGGGCGCTGTGCTCAATTGCTTCGGCCAGGGGGAGGATTTTATGCTTTACATCCGTGTCAGGCCGGATAAAAACCGTGCGGAATCTGCCGGTATCGAACGGTTCGGCCATGGCCGGCACGCGTCCGCCGGTGTCGGTATTGAATACCACGGTCAAAAGCCCTTCCTTCTGCTCGTCGCTAAGGGCGGTGTAGCGGCAGGAGACAAGCACGTATTCGGCTGTCACCGGGGCAACGGTTTCTATGGCGGCTGCGGCGCCGTAAAATGTCAGCTGGTCTTCGAGGAGCCGGTCAAACCCGCCGTTTTTGATGTAGTCAAATTCCAGGCGGCAGCCTGCTACGGGAATGGTTTCCAGGGTTTTGCCGATCATGCGCTCCAAAACCGGGGCGCCGTAAGTCACGGTATAATGATCGTCCCGGTCTTCGGCATTATTTGCCCCGTCTTCGGAAATGCGGATGTGCTCGGGCACATCCAGAAGGGTGCGCAATTGTTCCGGGAGCAGG
>DATGCF010000255.1:0-5678 GCA_035312245.1 Desulfosalsimonadaceae bacterium | reverse complement strand
CGGGAGCGAACACCCGTCGGATCATGCCCGTGATGAATGCCTTCACCGTTTCGAAGGCTCTGGAGCCGGAATTCGCTGTTACCGCCGCCCACATATTCGCCCCATAGGCGCACAACCGCACCGGGCTGCACAAAGCCCGGCAGACTCTGCCGGTCGTAGGAGACAACAATCCGCCGGGGGGCGTCGGAATCAACGCCTTGATCTACGGATACGACCATTTGGCGGTCCTCCGCGTCAATGGACATTATCTCGCCCAGCAAGGCATCCATGGCATAGATGCTGTGCGCAGCCAGGACAAAAAGGCATGTGGCGAGTATTAAAATTTTCGGGATATGCCGCATTCAATCACTGTTTGTTGATATGTATCAAAGGTTGAAGAAGCCTCCTTGTCCAGCCAGCGGGCCATGGCAAAGAGCTCCCATTTATCGATATACCGGCTGGCCCACAGATCGGCAATCACGGTATCTTCCTGATAATCATCAAGATCATATTCCATGTCCCAATAAGCCGTCTGAAAGGTAAATGCCCATTTTTCCGTCGGCTCAAAATGCGCCGCCACAATTAATCCGTTCTCCTTATATTCAGCCCCCGCCTCTTCAGAAAACATCCGATTATGCCCAAGGCTGACATCAGCGGTAAGGCTCGGCCATATAAACCATTTAGATTCCACCCGGGTTTGACTAAGCACCCCGGGTTCATCGTCAACCGTTGTAACGTTTATGGGATCTGTCGCATTTCGCCCGCGCCGGCTTCGCGGGCCGAATCCGCCCGCGCCCCCAGTGCCGGTGCCGGTTCCCCCGCCATCGCTGGCGGCTGCAGCATTGTCCCGCCAGCTGAAAGACTGGTATCCGCCGATAGTCAAACGGGCTGTGGCCAGCCACTCTAAGCGCGTGCCGAGCATGACGGCGTTGACATCATCTTCCGGCAGTTCCCGGTTCCGATACACGACAACATCCCCCATCAATGTTGGAATCAGGCGTTTATTATTGAGATGCCAGCGGAGATCCGCCCCGGCTGTGATCCGATAGTTATCCGACACGTCAAAGAAATCCTGGTAACTCCCCTGGATCACGCCGAGACCGCTTAGCCGTTTATTTGACTGAAGAAACGGGTGCGTCCCCCAAAGCCGATAACGGGCAAAGCCGGAACTGGTTTCTTCAGCGGATAATACCGCATTGCTGTCATAACCGCCGGCAACCGCAGCCCCGATTTGAGCTGCGAATGACCGGTTTACACCCGGAATCAGGCATAAACCGGTCATCAGCAGAAGAACCGGGGTCAATCTTTTGAGTTTTCCGGCAACCGGTTCGGTTGTTAAGGCTCCCATAACGTTCAAGATAATTTAACGTGGTGAGAAATTACAAGGATTATTCCAGGCAGTCGCGTTTTTGAACGCGCTGGCTGCTGCCGCCCCGCCACAGGGGAAGCCCGGTGTCATCCCGCAGGTCGATGGTTTCGCCGCTGACTGTCATATTCGTGGCAATCAGTTTGGTGCTGCCGTCGCTAAAGGTCACCTCAACCGCATTAATGGAAACCTCTTCCCCCACCGTCGGCCTTGCCACGCCTTCATCCGCCCAGTACCGGATCGGCCCGATACCGTAAACCGTAACAACCGCATCCCCGGTATCGATTTTAAGGCCCTGCCCTTCCGTGCAGACTTCAGAAGCGGTGCCGCTAATTTTCATCGGTTCCCCGGTTTCAATCATCCGGCAGGTGCCGGTGCATCCAGCGCCGCCGGCATTTTCACTATCATAGCAGGTTCGCTCAGCAAACCCCTGGCCGTGGTAGCTTGCGCCGGAACCGTTGCCAGCCCCCTTTGCAAACGCTCCGGGAATGAGCATCAGGGTGACAGCGAGCAGTGCGATCATAATAAGTCCGGTTTTTTTCATTGGTATCCTCCTTTGTTAAAAAATGTTTTTCATTTGAATGCTTTGATCTTTCAATTTACATCATAGCCAATCGGATTAGTTCAGGAATTGATCGGGCCGGTGCAATCCCCAGGACCGTGGCCGGAGCCATCCCGGGGCCCCTTGCCCCCATTACCGGAACCGTCACCCGGGCCATGGCCGCGACCATGACTTTTGCCATGGCCTTTGCCGTGACCGGCGAGAAAATCTTTAACCGGATGATTCATCGTTGGATTCAGGGAGCAATCACCGGGACCGTGACCCGTTCCGTCCTTAGGTCCATCTCCCCCATTGCCGCTTCCGTTACCGGGGCCGTGCCCATTGGCCGCAATCACCGGGGAATCGGCTTGGGTTTGGTTAATCGGCAACGCCGCCCAGCCCAGCCCGGCGCTGAGAGCGACAACCAGTGAAGCCGTCAGAATAATAAGCCGAATTTGTCTTTTCATGAATCTTTTCTCCTTTGAATTGACGATAAATTTTCTATGCAATGTCGACATTTACCTTACAGAATACATTTTCCGTGCCAAAATATTTTTTATCATTATTTCAGTATATTATTATGAATTCAGCAAGGCATTTGCTCGACAATTCGTGGTTTTCGTCGACAATTTCGTCGAATTCAAGCACCATGAAATTTTGGAAAGCTAAAGTCTGACGGCTTCGCAAAAAGTCCAATATCTTTGTTGCGCTGCACCCCTCGGAATTTCACGTACGAAT
This sequence comes from Desulfosalsimonadaceae bacterium, assembly GCA_035312245.1. Taxonomy (GTDB): domain Bacteria; phylum Desulfobacterota; class Desulfobacteria; order Desulfobacterales; family Desulfosalsimonadaceae; genus M55B175. The sequence continues at coordinate 3,054 of DATGCF010000255.1, read as the reverse complement.
AAGTACGCTGCATTCCTCGGGATTTGCGCGCCGCGATCTTGAACTTTTTTCTTTGCCGTCCCAGAATCGACTTTTTACGAGTCCATCAAAGTCTGTTTCAATAACAAACCTCCAAACGGCCATCGAATCCCCGGCCGGTTTATTTCTCTGCTCCTCAGGCCCCGTTTGTTTCGACTTCAATTCGCGGGGCAAACCACTTATATAGGCTCGGCAGCACCAGCAGGGTCAGGAGGGTTGACGAAACCAGGCCGCCAATCACCACAATAGCCAATGGTTTTTGCACCTCGCTGCCCGTACCGGAAGACAAGAGCAGCGGAATCAGGCCAAGCGCTGTGGTCGTGGCCGTCATGAGCACCGGCCTCAGCCGCATACAGGCCCCCTGGATGGATGCGGTGGTAATCGAAGCCCCTTCCCTGACCAGCTGATTGATGTAGGTTACCAGTACCATACCGTTTTCAAGGGCAATGCCGAACAGGGCGATAAATCCCACTGACGCGGGGACCGACAGGTTCTGTCCGCCAATCCAAAGCGCCACCACACCGCCGACCAGGGCCAGGGGGATATTGAGCAGAATGAGCAGGGTGCTCGAGAATGTCTTAAAGCTGATGTAGAGCATCAGGGCAATAAGGGCCAGGGTGACCGGAATCACCACTGCCAGTCGCTGGTTGGCCTTCTGCTGCAGTTCAAACTGCCCGCCCCAGGTGACGAAATAGCCGGGGGGCAATTCCATGTCCGCAGCCATCCGTTTTTTCGCCGCTTCCACGAAGCTGCCGATATCCCGGTCCACCACGTTGCATTGAACGGCAATATAGCGCTGATTGTTCTCCCTCAGGATCTGGCGGGGGCCGACCACGGTTTTCACCGTCGCCAGCTCGGATAGAGGCAGGCGCAGGCCTTCCGGGGTCTGCACGATGATATTTTTTATGGCCGCGGGGGTGTTTCTGGCCGAGGCTTCATAGCGGACATAGATGTCAAAGCGTCGGATGCCCTCGAATATCTGCCCGGCTTCGACACCGCCGACCGCCGACCGAATGACGTTCTGGATATCATTGATATTCATGCCATAGCGGGCCGCCGCTTCCCGGTCCGGTCGGATAATAAGCTGCGGTGCCCCAGTCATCTGCTGCACCTGGACATCGGCGGCACCGGGGATGTCCCGCAGCAAGGCGCCTATGGCATCGCCCTTTTCCTTGAGGGTGTCGATACGGTTGCCAAAGACTTTCACCGCCAATTCCGCCTTCACGCCGCCGATGAGCTCATCCACGCTCAGCTGGATCGGCTGGGTGATATTGCTCTGGACACCGGGAAAGCCCTTCAGTTTTTCCCGGATTTTGGCCTCGATATCGGGCTGGGTCTTGGCATCCGTCCACTGGGATTCGGGTTTGAGCAGAACATTCATGTGACTGACATTGACCGGCGCCGAATGGGCGCCGACTTCGCCCCGCCCGATGCGGCTGACCACTTCGGAAACCTCCGGTATCTTAAGAAAGCGCTTTTCAAGAAGCATCACGCTGCGTTTGCTCTCCGAAATGGATGCCGACGGGGCAAAGGTCAGATTCACCATGATATCGCCTTCCAGGAGCCGGGGGGTGAATTCCTGCCCGAGCCGCGGATACACAAGCGCCCCGATGACGAGAAGGATCACCGACAGGCCCGCGGCCAGCCATCGGAACCGGACGAAAAATTCGAGCACCGGCTTGTAAGGCGCAAGCAGCGCCCGGACCACGAGGGGCTCTTTTGGCGCCCGTATGGTTTCCTCCGATGATTTGTCCTGCTCTCTTTTCAGGAGCAGCGCGCTCAGCGCCGGGGTCTGAAAAATGCTGTAGATCATCGCTCCCAGCATAGCGATGGATACCGTATACGCCAGCGGCCGAAAGGTTTTTCCCTCCACGCCGTCGAGGGTAAGCAGGGGAAGGAACACAATGATAATGATGCTGATCGCGAAAAGAATCGGCCGCCCCACTTCGCGGCAGGCCCGTGCGACCACGTGAGATAATGATTCACCGGGGCTTGACCGGCGAAGCATGCGATCCACGTTTTCCACCACCACGATGGTGCCGTCAACCATCATGCCGATGGCAATAGCTACGCCGCCCAATGTCATCAGATTGGCCGAGAGACCGGTGATGCGCATGATGATGAATGTAAACAAAACGCAAAAAGGAATGGCCAGGGAGACAATCAGGCTGGACCGGATGCCGCCCATGAACACGAACACCACCAGCAGCACCAGGCCGATGCCCTGAACCAGGGCGGTCGTGACCGTGTTGACGGATGCGTCCACGATACTTTTCTGTTCATAAAAAGGCACCAGCTCGACGCCCTCCGGCAGGCTTTTGCGAATCTCCGAGAGCTTTTCCTGGACCCGGTCAATCACGGTGGAGGAATTGGTGCCGATCAGCTTGATGACCATTCCCGCCACCACCTCCTCTGTGCCGTTTCGGGTCTGCAGCCCCCGGCGAACGGCGCCCCCGATTTTTATATCAGCCACATCCGCAAGATAAACCGGTCGACCCTGCGCGCTTTTGACGACAATTTTTTCCAAATCGGCAATACCATTGGCAAGCCCTTCAGAGCGAACAATGAGCTGCTCCCCGTTTTTCTCCAGGAACTGGGCCCCGACATTTCGGTTGTTGTTTTCGATCCGCTCGATAATCCCCTGAAGCGAAAGATCATAGCGCGGCAAGGCATCCGGGTTTACCACCACTTGGAACTGCTTTTCATGGCCCCCGATGCCTAAAACTTCCGTCACACCGGGAACGGTCTGCAGATTGAACTTGACGATCCAGTCCTGTATGGTTCGCAATTCGGTCAGGGAATAGGTGCCGGTGGTATCTTTAAGATAGTAATACAGGATCTGTCCCTGACCGGTGGCGATGGGCCCCATTTTCGGATCGCCAAACCCATCCGGGATTTCCTCGCGGGCCTCGCCGAGTTTTTCGCCCACCACCTGCCTGGCGAAATAAATGTCCGTTCCGTCTTCGAAATAGATATTCACGACCGATAACCCGAAATTCGATACGGACCGAATTTCACGCACCTTGGGCAAACCGG
>DATGCF010000254.1:0-2959 GCA_035312245.1 Desulfosalsimonadaceae bacterium | reverse complement strand
GGCAATACCCGGAATTGCGATCCGTGCTCGGAAAGCTTGACGCAGAAAAGAAAAAACTGGTTTCAGCCAAAAAATCCCTTCTCCTTGAAATCACCCCGCCGCATTACGGCACACCCGGCATGCCCCGGCCGCATACGCCTGTTTCAGAAAGCAGTCTTTTTACCGGATCGCCATCAGATCCCCAGCTTGTTCACGAACTGGCCGCTGAAATGCGATCTGCTGATGGCGTGGATATTCTGGTGTCTTTTATCAAATGGTCCGGCCTGCGCCTGCTGATGCCGGCATTTGAAGATTTACGGGATCGCAACGTCCCGGTCCGCCTCATCACCACATCCTACATGGGGGCCTCGGATGCGCCGGCTGTCGAATGGCTTGCGGCACTGCCCAATGTCAATGTCCGCGTATCCTACGATACCGAGCGCACCCGCCTCCACGCAAAGGCATATCATTTCAGGCGCGATTCGGGTTTTTCGAGCGCCTATATCGGCTCGGCCAACATGTCCCATGCCGCCATCACCAGCGGCCTGGAATGGAACCTGAAAGTGACCGCCCAGGACATGGCGCATATCCTTGAAAAATTCACGGCTGAGTTTGAAACCTACTGGCACAGCCGGGAATTTATCCCATTTGATCCGGCTGATCCCGTCCCCCTGCGCAGCGCCATCAGCCGCGCCCGGCATGTGCAGCCCCAATCCGCTGTTTTTTTCGATCTCCGGCCCCATCCCTTCCAGGAGCGCATTTTGGAAACCCTGGAAAGAGAGCGTGAAGTGCGGGGTTTTGCCCGCAATCTCGTGGTGGCCGCCACCGGCACCGGAAAAACCGTTATCGCCGCATTTGACTTCCAGCGCTTTTATGAACGAAAAAAAAGACAGGCGCGACTGCTTTTTGTCGCGCACCGCGTGGAGATTTTAACCAAGGCGCAGGAAACCTTCAGAAACGTTTTGCGGGATGCCGGTTTTGGTGATGTCCTGGGCGGCACCTACCAGGCCGAACGGTTTGATCATTTGTTCTGCACCGTAAGCATGCTCGCCACCAGGCGTTTGTGGGAACAAGTGGGAGGGCGGTTTTATGATTTTATCATTATCGATGAGGCCCACCACGGCACTGCATCGAGCTACCGCCCGGTTTTTGAAAATTTTTCCCCTGAAATTATTCTGGGCCTTACGGCCACACCGGAACGGATGGACGGCGGCAATGTACTGGCTGATTTTGGCAATCGGTTTACAGCCGAAATCCGCCTGCCCGAAGCCCTGGAAGAAAAGCTTCTCTGTCCGTTTCACTACTTTGGCGTGGCCGATCCGGTATCGCTTTCAGATGACCGGTTCTGGAGAAACGGCCAATACGATACACTTGAACTGGAAAAAGTTTACACCGGCAATCACATCGAGGCCCGCCAGCGCCTTGATGCCATCCTTTCAGCCCTTCACCGCTATGAACCGGACATGGAAGGGGTAAAAGGGATCGGCTTCTGCGTTTCCATAAGGCACGCGCAGTTTATGGCGGACATGTTTAACAAACGCGACCTCGCATCCGCAGCCTATGTCTCCGGCAGTGATCCCGGCCATTATGAACCTTTGCTGAACCAGCTAAAATCCGGGGAGCTTAAGTTTCTGTTTACCGTGGACAAGCTAAGCGAAGGCGTGGATTTGCCGGATATCAACATTGTTTTGTTTCTGCGCCCCACCCAGAGTCTGACTGTATTCCTTCAGCAGCTCGGCCGGGGACTGCGCCATAGCCCGGGCAAGGATTGCCTTACCGTGCTCGATTTTGTGGGCCAGGCGCATCGCAAATACCGTATCGATACCAAGATGAAAGCGCTTTTGCCGAAACATCGCTTTTCCATCGACCGGGAGGTCGAACAGGATTTTCCCCACCTGCCGCCCGGCTGCGCCATCCAACTCGACCGCCTGTCCCGGCGCCATGTCCTGGAAAATATCCGGGAAAATCTGAAAAACCTGGCCGTTCAGGTGCCGGAACGCCTCCGCTCATTTTCCCATGAAACCGGCCAACCCTTAACCTTTGGCAATTTTATCCACCACCATGACTATGAACCGGAGCGCCTGCTGATCCGTGAAACCTGGTCCGCCTGGAAGGCAAAAGCCAGCCTGACAGAGTTTCCATCAGACCCGGATATAACGCGCTTGAAAAATGCCCTGATTCGCCTTGCATTTACCAACGGTCCCGCCGAGATCGCCCGGCTGCAAAAAATTGTGGCCCTTTTGAAAACCAAGCAGGTTGATCAGGCAATATCGGTTGCCGGCAATACAGCCATGATGACCCACTACCGGATATGGGCTGAAAAAGGGGACATCCTGGGTATGAATTCCCTGCAGGAGTCCTTTGACAGACTTTGCAAAAATCCCACAATTCTTGACGATATGGAAGAAATACTGGCATGGGCTGAATCGGAAACTCCGGTTGCCGGCCGCATGCCGGATTTGCCGTTTGCATGCCCGCTGGAGCTTCATGCCCAATACGGTTTCAAAGACGTTTTAGCCGCCCTGGGCCAGGCCTCCCTTGAAACAGCCGGTCAAAGGGGTGTTGGCGTGATCCATCTGCCGGATATTAAAGCCTACGGGCTCATGATCACCTTTCAGAAGACCGAAAAGGAATTTTCACCCTCCACCATGTACGCTGATTTTCCGATCAGTCGGGAGCTGCTGCATTGGGAGTCCCAGTCCAATACCCGGCAAAATTCAAAAACCGGCCAAAACCTCATTAATCATACCCAACGCGGTTACACGATTTTGATTTTTGCCCGCAGCCATAAAAAGCAAAACAACTGCACAATGCCCTTCACATACCTCGGGCCCGCGACCTGCCAGAGCTATGAGAGCGAACGCCCCATACGCATGGTCTGGAAATTGGAACACCGAATGCCGGTGGAAATGTTCGAGGAAAACCGGAAGGGCGGATAAAGATGTACGTGATTTGATGTAAGAGAATATTTTAAAATCAC
>DATGCF010000253.1:0-2112 GCA_035312245.1 Desulfosalsimonadaceae bacterium | reverse complement strand
CTGATCGTGATCCAGGTTAACCAGTATCAGGAGTTTTTGGCCGGACGGCCGATGGTGCCGGGAAAAAACCAGAGTATTGGTCCCGCCGGTCTGGATCATCCGGATGTCGGTATGGTCAAAAAATGCCGGATGGGTTTTGAGCAGGTGGTTGATACGCCGTATTTGAGCCACCTGGTTCTCTGAGGCGCCCCAGTTAAGGGATTTGGCATTATGGACATCGATTTTTTCGTCCGCAAACCATTCCACCCCATTGGCAAATCCGAATCCGCCGTGATGGGATGACAGTGCGCAGAGGGCGGTCCGCATGGCCGCAAACCGCTTGGAGATGGCAGCCAGGCGGTTGTTGTCGTGGGTTTCGGCAAAATGTACCATCAGCCCATCTTCTTCGGAAATGCGCATGGGCTCGGGCAGGTAATGCGCAATCTGATCGCGGGTATAGTTCTGAAACAGTTCAGAGTAGGCCCAATCAAATCCGGCTTTATTAAGGAGATCCCGGGTGACAGACATTTTCCCGCCCAACCCCTCGAGAAAGAAAATGGTCTCCGGAAATTCCTCCCGAACCACCGAGACGATATACATCCACGCCCATACCGGAATCATGTAACCGGCATCGCACCGAAAGCCATCAACGCCGCGCCGGCACCAGGTAAGAAACACCTCGCCCATGTAAATCCACAAATCCTTATACTGGTAGTCCAGCCGGGCCAGATCCGCCCAGATGACGCCCCATGCCCCGGGACGCTCAATGTTTCCAGTTTCATCCCGGACAAGCCAATAGGGGTGGGTCTCATGGATTTCCGCCGCCCAGCCGGTATGGTTCGGCGCAATATCTAGAATCAGCTTGGCGTTTCTGGCGTGGACCGCATCCACCAGTTCGATAAACTGTTCAAGGGGTGTGGCCTTGGGGTCGAAGCGCGCAAGTGCCGGGTCGATGCCCGTAAAATCCAGGGATGCGTAGGGACTGCCGAATCGGCCCATCCGGCCGTAGGTGGTGGGCGTGGGGTTAATGGGCAAAAGATGAATGATCCGGCATCCCAGATCATCGATAATAAAATCGAGCTCAGCGATCAAATCCCGAAAAGTGCCGGAAGGCGGGATAACTGTATATCCGGTATCATCCAGCTGTCGGATTTCTTCTTTTTTCTGCTGTGGCAGTTGAAACGACCCGTCCTTGTTGGGGCCGAACTGTCGCACAAAGGCATTGTATATAATGTTGGCGCAACAGGTATCCGTGGGCGCCACATTAACCGTCAGGTTATCGCCCGGCGGCCAGATCGGCATAAATTCACCGGCCGGCAGAAAAAAGCATTTGGCCTCAAAATGCCCCACATCAGAAAGCGGAAGTTTTATCACGAATCGGTTCTCGTCAATCGGTGCCATGGGAATATCATACCACTCCCGGCCCAAAAGCGGCTCATCATGGGTCACCGCCCGGATGATTTCCCGGCGGATGGTTCTGATCTGGCCGAGATTGGTTCTCACCCAGGCGCTTCCTTCATATGCCGAAGGCAGGGTCAGTGTCAGGGTAACCGTACCCCCGCGTGTTTTATGTAAATGGCGACCCGGTTCGGGATCCTGTTTAAGGGAAATATTCGTCATAGGCTAAATTCAGCTCAATGTGCTTGAAAATTGATGAAATCTAAACGCGGGCGTTTCAAATTTTTAAAAATGCGGTTTAGATAAAAAAAAGGGCGGTGCCCTTAGATTGAAAGGCAATCATTTGAAGCATGTCGAATCCGCTTTCCTGCAGTCTCAATTTCCGGCTATGGATTGAATAAAATTTCGGCACTATTTACTTATACGCCGATTCATATTACGCTGTCTATTCAAATCATAATCGTAACATTCCCATGGTCAAGCGATCGGAAAGGAAAAAGGATATGGATCTTTTGGTGATCGGCGGAGATGCCGCCGGAATGAGCGCAGCCAGTCGGGCCAAACGGAATAAGCCGGACATAAACGTCACGGTGCTGGAACAGACAACGGATGTTTCCTACAGCGCCTGCGGCATGCCATATAACATTGCGGATCCGGACCGGACAATTGATGATCTGGTGGTCCGGCAGGCCCAGGTTTTCCGGGATAAACAGGGGATCAATCTGCTGACCGGGT
>DATGCF010000252.1:0-2492 GCA_035312245.1 Desulfosalsimonadaceae bacterium | reverse complement strand
CGCTTTTGCCCGCATCATGCGGTTGCCGGTCTCCAGGATCAGCTCCAGAAGCTGGTTGAGGTCGTGCGCGTGGGAAACCCATGCGGAAATATCGCGCAGATGCTCTATTGCGGGATCTTTTTCATAATATGCAGTCTGCATGCGCGCGCACCGGCCCATTTCTTGATTGGGGAAACAAAAGCGGCACCAGGGCCGCGGCAGGTTCTAAGTAAATTGTATTATAATCGGATGCAGGAAGAAAAGCAACAAGGATCTTGGAAGAGAAAGAGGCCCGCGCGGATGCAGATGCGGCGGCCGCCGGAAGGCTGGCCGCCGCATGATGGGAGTCACTGAAAAAAAGACTTGCGCCTAGAACTGCCAAATGAACTCGAGGCCGAACCGGTAGGCCACTTCATCGCTTTCCTCGCCGGGAACGACCTGCATCTGGCCGGTCTGGGGATCAAACGCGCCCAAAGTAGCCGTCCTTGCCGCGGTCGCGTCCTCGATCATCTCTCCGGGGAACAGGAGAGCGGCCTGCGCCTTGATAAAGGAGTGCCGGCTCATGGCCAGGGTGAATTCATTGTCCCATTCGGTCCCCACATAGTCGCTCTCCACCCTGGTGTTCTGCACTGCCAGCGGGTTGTTAAAAGGATTGTTCGGGTTATCCGCGGGAATCAGCGGCGGAGCGGCAAAGCTTGCCACGCTGATATCCTCGTTCCACCAGAAGGAGTTCACGTTGGTCTTAAAGGTCATGTCAAAACGGGGCTTGAGGCTGAAACCGAACCCTGCCATCGTCAGGCCCGGGTTATCACCGCGCGAAAGGCCGAGAGGATTACCATTGGCCAGACCGCCGGCGATGATCGGCGTCCCGTTTCCGTAAAGGGCCGGCAGGAAACTGTAAACGCCCGATCCCATCATAATGTTGGTATCCGCTACAATGGTGTTTTCCCCGCCGAACCGGGTAAAGCGCTGGAAGGAGAGTGCACCGTCATAGCCCTCCAGATCGCCGTCATCCGGATCGTCGTCACCGGAGGTATAAATAAAGCCCAGATGCGGCTTAAATCCCATGCCGACCGAATCCGATAGATCCATCTCCACGTCACCGGCGGCGGCATAGGAACTGATATCATAGTCGTCCCGTGTCATCTTGGGATTGATGGCGAGATTGGCGTTGACTTCCTCTGCCTCGCCGAAACGGTAGACACCTTCCAGGAAATAGTTGAGCATGCCGGCCTTGCCTCTGTATACGGCACCAAGGTAGTGCACATCCGTATCCGGCCTGGATCCGTTCAGCCCGGTGAGCTTCTGCTCAATCGAACCCGAGGAAACGTGGCGGATCCGATCATACATGTACATACCGGTCAGCTTATGCCCTTCCGCCAGGTGGTAATTCATGTAGCCGGCATAGATATCCCGGTCCGCGTCCTTGCTGCCGGACATCTCCGGGAGGTCATCCGCGCCTGCGCCCCAGTTCTGTTCCGAGGCCTTGAAATAGGCCAGACTGAAATCGAAGGAATCATATTTGCCGTTTAACCAGAAGCCCGGGGCATCATCGCCGTAGGTCAGCCCGGCGGGATCGTCCATGAACCAGATATCAAAACCCGCGTGCAGCCGCAGATTCTCACTGAGCATATAGGAGCCGTGGAGCCGCTCCATACCGAAATTGCTTGTTTCACTGTCGTATCCGCCCCGGTCATCCACCGTCAGGGTATCCACGGGTCGATCGAACTCGAGGGCCCCGTGAAAACTCCATCTGCGGCTCCTGGGCATGGCATTGAAATACACCTGCTCTTCAATGCGGATGTAGTTGTCCTGTACCCATCCGGATTCATTTTTGTGTTTCTGAAAAAAATCGGTCCCAAAGCCATTCAGCAGGGTTCCCGCCATGGGCGTCCCCTCGAAATCCTCGTCGATTCCAAAGTCCCAGTCGCCTTCGCTGGTGGGGATGATGCGGGTTCTGTTGCCGAAGCTCAACATGATGTTGCTTTTTGTCTCCACACTGATGGTGCCGGGCCCTGAGAGCGGGTCCTCCGCAATATCGGTACCCTGTGCAGCCGTGGCAGCGGCCGTCAATAACAATGCACCAAAAAAGAATACGCCTGTAAACCAGGTTAATTTTCTCATCGGCAAAAACTCCTTTTCTCCGGTATGGTTGGATTGATCAAAACCTTTCGACCTCCGTGGACCCCTCCGCTCTTATCATGATCCGATTCCCTGTCTATCACCTCCTTTCCCGAAAAACACAGATCCGCCGGGAATCTGCTGTACCGCTTTGCCCCGCAGTCGACCCAAAAGGGCCCCCGGGGAATCATTTACGAAATTTTATCCGAAAATTCCGGAGTCTGTGGATGAGTTTACGAAAACAGTGTTTACCGTATAAATTTCTGTTTACATCATCTCCGCAAAACGAGCTTCCGGGCCGAAATTTTTCCGCTTGCGCAGGCTTTTGAAAAGAAGGAAAAACCGCCATCAGGATGAACTACGGCGTCTATTGATGTCTCATGCATATCCGC
>DATGCF010000251.1:0-9045 GCA_035312245.1 Desulfosalsimonadaceae bacterium | reverse complement strand
TTTCCTCTAAGCAAGGTTCGCCGAACCGCTCCCCCGCAAAGCTCCAGAGCACGGTGCAGGTATCGGCGAAAAAATCGTGCAGCCGGATACGGGAGCCGGCCATGTCCCGGGTGAGGGATGCGGCGGCGTCAATATGGCCTTCCCGGATTTGTTCGATAATCCGGTCCGGGCAGGGCGTGGCCAGGTTTTTTAATTCTTGGGGGGCAAAAATCAAATTCATTTTCCAACTACATGGCTTACCTGCAGATATGGATTGACTTCACCCATCAGGCAAAGCACTTTTATGTCCCGCATGCGCTTTTCAAGCCCGTATTCATGCATGTACCCGTATCCGCCGTGAATCTGAATGGCATCCAGGATGATTTCCAAAGCGGCCTCTGTGCAAAAAGCTTTTGTCAGGGCCGCGCTTGGCGTATGAAAGGCGGGCCGAATGCCGGTTTCATTGAACAGGTCGAGATAGGCCGCCGTCCCGGCAGTCAGTTTCATCTGCATGGCCCCGAGCATGCGACGGATCTCCGGGTGATGAATGATAATATTGCCGAACTGATATCGCTGCCGGGCATATTGATCCGCCTGCAAAAGTCCGGTGCGGGCGCAGCCCATGGCCGTGGCGGAAACAAACCCGTAAAAGGCGCGGTGTGCGCCTGAAAGCATATGTTCCGCGGCTTTGCCCCGTCCCAGAAGAATGACCTCGTTTAAATCAACCTGCCGGCAGACAAGGGGGGCAAATGCGACGGTCTTGAGTCCCGGGAGATGGAGCGGGTTGCCGGTGGATACCCCGGGCGTCGATTTGTCGATCCACAACGCCAGCCATTCCGTCGGCTTTTCGGTCGTTTGGGCAAAAGCGATCATGCCGCCCGCCAGTTCTGCGTTTCCCATCGGTGAACTGATCCCGTCGACGCTGTCTTCGGCGACTGTCAGGCGGTTTTCGGATAAGTCCGTTGGCAGGCACACGGATGCCATAGTTCCGGTTTTATCCGTATTCGCCAGTTTCTGAAGCAGCGGTTCTTTGGAATTGTCAGGCGCGGCTGCCACAGCCGCACAGGCGGTAAAGTGATGGGCGAACAGGGCGGCGGTGCCGGCGCACTCGGCGGCCACGCAGTCGAGGACCATGGCGGCGCATAAACCGTCCATACCCCCGCCGTCAAGGGATTCTGGCACGATCAGGCCGGGCAGTTCCAGTTGGCGGCTTTTCTCCCAGATTGAAGTGATGCGTCCGGGATCGGGTTCAAGATCCAGATCAAGGGCAGCGGGCCTGATTTCGTTTCTGGCGAACTTGCCGCATTCCCTGATAATGTCGTGGCACAGCGGGGTATTCATATTAAAGGATGGCCCCAATGTCATGATTGAATATATCAATCCGGTTGGCCTGGTTGGTGCCTTCATAAATCTGGGAAATCTTGGCGTCCCGGAAGTATTTTTCCATGCCGTGCGCCGCGGCCATCCCCTCGATGCCAACGATGTCCAGCACGCGGGAGGCGGTGCGCACGGCAAGGTCGGTTGCCGCCACCTTGACCGCCGACCCCTGGCCGACAAAATCTTCAATCGTTTCGTCATCGACCAGCCGGCGCTTCAGATAGGGGCCGGCGCGGTCAAGCCAGTTTTTCCGGGCCAGGCCGGCCATGGTTTTTGAAGCCAGCAAAGATTCCGGCAGCGTTTTCAGCGCGGCTTTTACCGGCAGGACCTCAAACATCTGCCACACATGCCTGGCGTCTAAGGCAACGGCAAAGTTGTAGGCGGCATTTCTGAAGACTTCGATATCCTTTGCCATATCCGCGATGCTAAAGCGCACCCACGCCTCGTCAATCAGGCGGCGGCCGCCTATGTTTTTTCTGGCGGCATAGTCGACGCAGCGGGAGAGGGCGCCCTTGGCCAAACCCAATGCCGCAACACCGATATAGCCGCGGGTGATGGAGAGAATTTCCCGGGTGTGGCGCAGCCCGCTTCCCGGGGGTTCCCACATATTCTCCGCCGGCACAAACACGTCCCTGAAGAAAATTTCCGCCGTCTGGCTTGCCTTCTGGCCGCATTTGCGTTCCACCCGGCCCACGGCAAAGCCCTTGGCATCCGTCGGGATCAGGAAGGTGGCCATGGAATCCCGGGGGCGAGAGGAGTCGGTCGGGATATTTGCGATGACATAGTGGGCCAGGCTGCCATTTGTGATAAAACACTTGGTGCCGTTTATCGTGTATCCGTCCTCGACCTTATCCGCGCGGGTGGAAGGGCGCATGGCCGCCATGGCCTTACCTTCTTCCATGTCCGTGCCTGCAGAAGGTTCGGTGATGGCCCAGGACCAGAACAGGGGCTTGCCTTTTTTCTGGGCCTCGACCATCTGCTGGATGATTTTGATGACGGTGCCGGTGCGGCATTCCACAAGCGCGCCCAGGAGGCCGAATGTGTTGAAGGTGATATTGCTGGCCGATGCCAGGCAGGCGCTGCCAAGCTCTTCAACCATTACGGCATTGGACAGGGCACTCCAGCCCAGGCCGCCCATTTTTTCAGGGATAGCGGCGATGGTAAGTTTTAATTCATTGGCCCGTTTCCAAAGGTCCCAGTCGAAGTAGGCGGGGTCGTGTCTGCACTTCTCATCTGTTTCAAGCACCCGCGGCAGCATCTCTTGCCTGGCGAACCGGCGGCAGATCTTTTGGGCGGATTCGGCCTGTTTGATGTAGGCGGGGCACTGTTTTTTAAGTTTTTCGAGCGCCGGCAGGGATTTCAACAGATCCGGGGCCTCGGCAAAAAGACCGTATTTGACAGGGTCTTTATTCATAGCGTTTTTCCAGGTACTGGGTCTTTTGCTGGCTTCGCGCGAGGGTATTGGGCGGAAGCCACGTCACGGCCGGACGAATTTTTAAGAGCTGATGTATCTTGTCTGATAGCTTTTTTTCAAGCCCCGGCAGATCTTCTTCACGCACCCCGGCGGCGTATTCCACCTTGAGCTGCATGGGCGGCACTACCCGGGGAGGCGGCTCGTCAAGCACGATTCGGAATGCGCCGGTCAGCTCTTTCGGAAAGGAGTGGATCACGCCTTCAATGGCCGCCGGGTAGACCGGCACGCCCTTGACTTTTAGCATGTCGTCGGCCCGGCCCACCACCTTGTAGCGGAATCCGCTTTTGCCGCAGGGGCAGGGATCGGTGAAGATCTGGTGGATGTCCATCAGGGTAAAGCGCATGTCAAACCATACCGCAGCCGGCGGATTGAGCGAGGTGCCCACCATCAGGCCCGTGGCGCCGTTTTCCATGGGCACGGGGTGATGGGTTTCCGGGTCGACGAGTTCGTAATAGGCAAAATCGTCAGCCAGCCAGTGCATCCCCTGGTAGATTTCGTGATCGCAGGAGCAGCCGTAGCCGGCCCCCGCGTCAAAGACCTTTGCCCCGAATTCGGTTTCCAGCTTATGGCGTACCTCCGGGATGCCGGCTCCGGGTTCAGCCCCAAGGATCAGGGTTTTAATCCCCAGGTTTTTAACCGGCATGTTAAGCACCTCGGGACAGCGCTCGATCAGGTGGAGGGCCAGAGACGGCGTGCCGGTAAACACATTGACCTTGAACAGCTGGATGAACTGGAGGATTTTTTCCGTGCCGGCCTCGGCGCCGATGGGCACCACCATAACGCCGGGAAAGTTTTTGTACCAGAGCACCTGCGGGGTTCCGGCGGCGTGCATGCACAGGCCGAAGCACAGGCCGATACGATCTCCCGGGCGCACCCCCATCCGCCAGGCCGCCCGGGACATGATTTCCTGGCCGTCGGCAATGGAGGCGTTGAAGTTCGGATAGGGCGTGGGGATGCCGGTGGTGCCCGATGTCGTGGTCAGCAGGTAAAGATCGTTAAACCGCTTTTCCCCGAAGACTTCGATCATCAGCTTGTCCATGTCAAAGCCCACCTCGTTGATTACCTCCCGGATTTCTGCCTGGCCGGCGGGGGGAATGGCGGCGGCGAAATCCTCGAAGGTTTTGATGTCTTCGGGTTTGACGCCGGCGGCGTCGAAGCGTTTGCGGTTAAACGGGGTGTGTTCATACTGCCATTTGAGAGCGGATTTGAGCTTTTCGAGCTGCAGTTCCCTGATTTCGGCCGTGTTAAGCTTTGGCTCGATGTCCATGTTCCAGTAGGGACGATCTGTCTCTGCCATATTCACCTCTCTATTTTTTAAAAATGTGAAGTGCCATTGCCGCGGCATCCACGCCCAATATGCCGCCCCCGTTATGCGTCATGCCGACCCTGGGGCTGCTTGTCTGCCGGCGGCCGGCCGTGCCGCGGAGCTGGTTAACAATTTCATAAATTTGCCCAAGCCCCGTGGCGCCGATGGGATGGCCTTTCGATGTGAGCCCACCGGACGTGTTGGACGGCAGGCGGCCTGAAATCTCTAAATCCCCGTTTTCGATCCATGCCGCCGCCTCTCCGGCCGGCACCAGCCCGAGTTCGATCAGTGAAATGATCTCCGACGGCGTGGTCGCATCATGGACTTCAATAATATCGATGTCTTCGGGGTCGATCCCGGCGGCCGAAAACGCCCTCGGGCCTAAGCGTCTGGTCAGCGTGTCGTCCGTATCCTGGCTGATTCGCCCGCTGCCTACCACCGATGCGGCGATCCATATGGGCGGCTGCGCAAATTGTTCAATTGCGTCCCCAGCGCAGATGATTATCGCGGCAGACCCGTCACAGACCGGGGAGCACATCATCCGGGTCAGCGGATAGGCCACTTCCCCGGAATTTAGTATCTCTTCGCGGGAGACTTCCTTTTGGTACATGGCATGCGGGTTATCCGCCGCATTTTTGTGGCTTTTGACGGCAAGCTCGGCAAAATGCTTTTGGGTAAGACCGTATTTGTCCATGTACTGCTTGGTATAGTAGGCATACATGTCCATAAAAATGCTCTTGCTCTTGCCGCTTTCCGAGGACAGGATCGAGTCTTTCGACCCTTGGTTTTTCTCGAAATCGGCCAGCATTTTTACAGCCATCTCCACGTCCACGGCGGTTCCCAGGGCCATAAAGGATTTGAGCTTGTCCGCGTCATAGAGCTTTTCAAATCCCGCTACCAGCGCACAGTCGAATTGTCCGGCCGCCACGGCCGTCCAGGCCAGGTTCAGGGCCGAGGATGAACTGGCGCAGGCGTTTTCAACGTTGTACATGGGGATGGTGTCGATACCCATGGCGCTTAAGGCCACCTGGGCCTTGATCTGCTCCTGCCCGGTCATCAGGCCAGGCACCGCAGAGCCGACATAGGCCGCCTGAATGGCGTGCTTTTGAATCCCGGCATCGGCAACAGCCGCATCCACGGATTCACGGACCAGATCCTTGATACCCTTTTCCGGATACCGGCCGAACCGGATCATGCCCGCGCCGACAATGGCTACATCTCTCATTCCCCATCCTCCTGGTTTTACGTCTTAATCTTACTCTTAATCTTGCTTCTACTCTTTCTCCAGTTTCAAACCCATTGCTTCTTTTAAGTCAATGTCGTTAACTTTAGCATTCCGCACCTGTCATTCGAGGAACGACAGTGACGGGAAATCTAAAAAAATCATTCAATTATAAGATTTCTCGCTACCGCTCGAAATAACAGTCTCATGGGCTAATAAACACTTTTTCTATGGGACTTATAAGCTCGGTCCCGGGCTTGCGGCCCGGGAAGAGCATTTCAAAAGGAATTTAAGCCATATTGATTAGAGTAAGATTATGATTAAGAGTAAGATTAAGACGCTCTTAAGCTCATTTCTGCGTAAAGCCGAAACAGCGGCGCCCCAAGATCAAGTCTGTTTTTTTCTTGATTCCAGAAACCCTTCAAATGTTTGTTCGGATGTATATCTTGGGCCCCATCCGGCGGCCGTTTTAAACTTGTCGCAGTTCATGAAAATCGTATGCCGGCAGAGACTCACCCAGCCGCCCCCGGCGGGGAACAGGCCGATGTAGAAGCCCATGGTGGCCAGTGGCCTGAGCAGCCAAAATGGCACCCGGAGGATGGCCACCCCCGCGCGCCGGAAGGCTTTCCGGATTGCCATCGCGTCGTCTGCCGCCACGTTGTAAAATCCCGGCAAATCTTTTGCGAACGCCAGGTATAGCGCCTCGGCCAGATCATCTTCGTGGATGTATTGATTGTGGGCCAATGAGCCCATAGGCAGTGCGGATATCGGCAGGGCGAACAAGCGGGTGAACATGTTGTCCGCCTGCGGGCCGAGCAGCAGTCCGGCCCGCAGGACCGTCACGACGCGGTCCGGGTTTTCTTCGGCAAACCGGGCGAGCATCTGTTCCCCTTCAATCTTGCTTGAATTGTAGTAACTCTCCGGGTTTTTGCATAAAGGACAGTTTTCTGTGAGCCCGACGGGGGTGTCCGGATGCGATCCATAGACCGTGGCGCTGCTTGTATAGATCAATTTGCGCACTTTGGCGGTGCGGCAGGCGGCCAGGACGTTTCGTGTGCCGTTGACGTTTATGTCCCGGGTTTTTTTCTTGTCCCGGATTTCGCCTACGATAAATGCCATGTGATAGACCGTGTCCGCATTATTCAGGCAGACCGCGAGGTTTTCGCTGCGGATGTCTTCCCGGCAGAAGCGGAGCTTGGTGAATGTATTGAGCCGTGGAGCCGCGGGATTGATATCAATACCGAGAATCGTGCCCACATCCGGGTCCGCTTCGAGCTTTGGGAGCAATGTGGCGGCAAAATAACTGTTGATGCCGGTAATGGCCACGGTTTTGGTCATGTTTTCGCCTTTTGTGGATTGACCATATAGTCAGATATTAATGTATAGTTTGTTTAAGGCCTCAAACTTCCGGGCCGGGTCTGGCCAGCCCGGTTTTAATCAACCGGGATACCTGATGCCATAGGGCCGGTGTCAATGAGCCGTTATCAAAGCGCTGTACGTCCTGCAGGCTCTCCATGATCCCGATAAATACCGTGGCGGCGAGTTTCGGGTCGGTTTCGGCAATCGTTCCCCGGCGGATGCCCCGTTCAATATCCGCCTCTATGGGCCGGCGGATCGACCGGTAGGTCTTTTCACCCAAAGCCTTTAACTTGGGGTCCTGCTCGTCCATGGCCTCCTTGCTCAGTTGAAGGATGTCGCAGAATTCGCTTAAAACCGGCAGCACCATCTGCGCCCGCGCCTCCAGGCGCTCCATAGGATCTTCGATCTTCCGCAGGCGGTCCCAGCCGTGGGCAAAAAGTGCATTGAAAATACGGGGAATGCACTCCAGGAAAAGGGACTTTTTGTCTGAAAAATAAAAATAAAAAGTGCCCTTGCCCATCCTCATAGAAGCGGTAATATCGTTTACCCGGGTCTGTTCATAGCCTTTTTCCCGAAACAGCCGGCAGCCAACTTCCAGGATGCGTTCCCGCGTGCGGGTGGAGCGGGCCTTTTGGGGCGTTGAGGCCCGCTTGTCGCCCTCTGCCGCAAGCGATGTCTTTACAGTTGCGTCCGGGCCTTGTTTGAAAATTTCTTTCCGGATGGCCGCAATGGGCAGTCCTTGTTTCCGGGCCGATTTGATGAATTCGAGCTTCTTTACATGCAGATCATCATAGTAGGCCATGGTTTTACCGGTTTTTAAAGGTGCATGGAGCAGGCCCGCCTGCATGTAGAAGTGAATGGTCCGCCGGGGGATGCCGGAGCGGCGTTCGAGTTCGGCGATGCGGATCCATTCTGTTTTGTCAGCCATACGCAAAGGTCCTCTTCATGTAAAATAATGCCGTTCGGAAGCAATTAAACAGTAATTGTATAGTTCTGTCAATATTAAATTCACTGATATTAATGAGTAATATTATAAAATTCAGAATAATGATTTTTGTTGACTGTTTAGTCAAGTTCTGAGAGATAAACAAAGAGAATGAAACAGGGAAAGGAAAACGAATATATGGCCTTTGATAATCTCAAGGAAATGATTCTGCCGCGGCACACGGACTTTCCGAAACTTGTGGTGGATGACACACGATGCAATGGGTGCGGGCGATGCGTGGCGACCTGTCCCATTCAGCTGCTGATGCTCAATTCCGATAATAAGTGCCGCAGCAACGAGCGCTATGATGCATTTCGCTGCATTACCTGCCAGAACTGCATGGCGGTTTGCCCCGCCAACGCCATTTACATCGACGGCGCCTACCGGGTGCACGGGGGATTCTGGGAAAACGCCCCGTTGTTTGACCAAAAGACCATGACATGGCCGGATCCCCTGGTGAGCGGCCATGAAAAGTCTTTTGAGGCACAGGCGTCAGAGTTAAACGAAGTCGAAAAAGTGATATACAATCGCCGCAGCATCCGGCTGTATAAAAAAAAACAGGTGCCCGTGGAGTTGATCCACCGAATCATCGAAGCCGGCCGCTATGCCCCGTCTGCGGGGAACAACCAGCCATGGAAGTTTATCGTCATTCAGGACAAGGCATTGATCGATGAGATAAACACCCGCTGCAAGCAGGCCTTAAAGGTCCATACCCGCCTGACCCTGCCCCCGGCATGGCTGGAAAAAAAGGTGCCGGGCGACAAAGATGCGGGGTTTGCCTGGTGGCAGAAAATACTGCTGCCCCTTCTGGTCAGGTGGCGGCCGGGCGACACGGACCAGCGCGTTCGCGGCGGGGTCAACACCGTGACCAGTGATCCGGACTATCACATTTTCTTTCATGCCCCCACATTGATCCTCCAATTGGCTGACCGCCGGGCGATAGGCGGGACGGAATATGACTCGGGTATCTGCGCCCAGAATATGGTTCTTGCCGCCCATGCCTTGGGGTTGGGGACTTGCTACATCGGGTTGATCGATGGGTTGAAGCTTCACGGCAAATTTCGCCGGGAGGTGCTGGGGGTTGTAGACCCCTTTGAAATTGTTATGGCGGTGACGCTGGGCTATCCCGCCGGAAAAATTGACAAACCGGTACGGCGGGAGGCGCCAAGGGTGGCCTGGTTTAAATAGCAGACTCGACCCCCCGCCTGACTTGTTTGCTGGAAGTAGACGAAGCTAATTCCGCTCCTCCATGGGCACAAATGCACACTCCTCGGGTCCGCAGTATTCGCCGATATATTCGGATGCCGGGCGGTAGAGGACCGGCTTGGGGGCGGCGCCGGCAA
>DATGCF010000250.1:0-12734 GCA_035312245.1 Desulfosalsimonadaceae bacterium | reverse complement strand
CCGGCGCCATCAAATTGAGCGCATCCGCGTGATGCCAACCATCGGCAACCTGATCCTGTGGCGGGGGATATATGAAACCGATGGGCGGTTCCATGTGGATGGGATTCGGCTTGGCCTGTCTGGACCGCACCGCGTGTTTGCCGGCCCGGCCGTCCAAAAATTTCAGGCTGATGAATGCGCCTCAATTTCGGAAAAAACCCGGGTCTGCCAAAATATTGACGGGTTTTCCCATTTTGCCGACGGGTATGTGTTTGCCTACACCAAAGAGCCCCTTGTCATCGGCGATCTCCGGTACTCCATGCTGCCGCATGAGATTGAGCCCCTATGGGGACTGGTGGTGGATCCGAAAAATCCGGAAAAGCGCTCTGAACTCAAATATTTTGACCAGATAGAGCCGAAAACCCTAAAAGCCTTCTGGCAGATGCTGACCGGGGCATATCCGTGACGGCTTGGCATGACTGGGCCAAAAAATTCATCGAAATTTAAATTTTTCCATATATGCTTTTATGCTATATTAGATGAGCTTTAAAGTTATTATCCCGTAAATTGAGCGTTCCAAACTTGGAAATCGCTAAATTTAGTTATCCCTTGGCCTGAAAACGATACTAATGGAAACCCCGACTGACATATTGGTCCCGGGACAGCAGCCAAATCAAACACCGGACACCTCGGCTTCAGACGCAGCGCCGGCAGGGGAGCAGTACATCCTGTTCCGCCGGCTCTCGAAGCTGCCCAAAAATCCCGACGAGATGCTTCAGATATTAGAAACCGCCTCGGGTGTCGATCAAACTGACCTGCGCTACCGACTGGCCGGTCCGGGTTTCGGGCTGCTTAGGCCAAAAATTGCCAGGGATGCCGTTGACGCCTGCATCGCGGATATGACGGACTTTGGCATCCCGGCCGCCGTGGTGGCCAAATCCGATATCGCCATCCCCGAGCTCCCGCCGCAGGCCAGGCGGATTCACTTCACCGAGGATTTCATCGAATTTCAGACCGCTGAAGAGGAGCCCATCTTCCGGGTGGATGAGACAACCGACCTGTTGATCATCCTCACCGACCTGTCCGGCAAAGCGGTCAAGCAGATCATGACCACCATCGCCTACACCAGCCAGGTGCAGGAAAAACCATTTGAAGAGATTCTCAAAAAGCTTTCCATGTCCAGCGCGGCCGCGGTTTTCTATGATATAAAGGGGAATCCGGCCAAGGGCGTCTTTATTGATTCCACGGCGTTTACCTTTCTGGGGTTAAATGACAAGCTTTCGCCCAGTGTGGCCGTGAATTTCCGTACTATAGTGGATGAGGCTATCGGTTTGGCCGACACCCATGCCGTGGATTATTATTTCGGCATTGCCGCCCTTCCCGGCGCCAAGCCGGACTGGGATGCAGGGAGTCGATCTATTGAGCGAAGGCTCGGGGTCTATTCCCATTACATGCTGGCCGCCCACCGAAATGGGCTGTTTACTGCGCCGGACCCATCCACGGAGCGCGCTGAAGCCATGCACGAGGAGACATGGGATGATACCGAAGAAGCGGCGGATAAGGACGCCGCAGGCCTTGAACCGCCGCCCCCGGTTGAGCAGTCCCGGTTTATGGGCATATTTAAGGGTTCCGCCTCCGAGACCACCGGCACTTTATTCGCCATTGCCGCCATCCTCTTTTTTACCGTGGGCAACATCGAAGCGCTCACCGGTCACTCCCGTCTTTGGCCCATTATACTGGGAATTGCCGTCTCCGCAGCGGGGGCCGCCCTCTTCTGCTATTCCCTGCTGCTGCTCTATTATAAACGCATGGTGGAAAACACTCCCACCTCCAAAATCCGCTCCCACTCAATGGGCATGACCGAGCTGACCGGCCGGGCCCGACCCTACTATGACCTGCGGACCTCCCACACCCTGACCCAATGCATCTTTTTTGAATGCCGCTATTACCGATACCAGCGCACCGATAACGGCCAGCAATGGCGGCTGACCCGCACCGTATCCTCCGGCAAGCTTCCCTTTTATATTGAGGACGACACCGGCCGGGTTCTGGTCAACCCCAAGGGTGCCTACTACTCGCTAACCCGCGCCCGGCAGACCATCCGGGGCCGGTTTATTCCGACGCTGGCCATCAAACTCGACGATCCCAACACCCGGGTCATCGAAGACCTGATTGCCATCGGCGCCAAAGTCTATGTGCTGGGCTCGGCCCACCTCCAGCGGCACGGCCAAACCCATCGGGAGCGGCTGATGGACAAGCTGCGGTCAGTCAAGCAGGATGCCTCTAAAATGGCCCGGTATGATCAGAACGGGGACGGCCATATTGATGCCGAGGAGTGGGATGCGGCCCGGGAGGATATTGAGCACAATGTTTATGCGGAATCATTGACCTCAGGCAGCGGCGACTATGAAACCGTGGTCATTGAAAAGCCTAAGTTCGGCGTTCTGCCATTTATCGTGGCTGACTCGGAAAAAGGCCTGCTAAGAAAATTCGCCATCCGGTCCTGGCTGTTTTTTGCCTCCGGAGCCCTGGCATTTGCGTGCGGCATCGGCATGCTGATGTAACCCTTTAACCTAATACCCAAGACCTAATACCTAATACCTAATACCTAATAAGGAAAGGACGACTTTATGGCAGCCACCATTATCCTTTTAATTCTGCTGGCCATTATCATTGCCATTATCATCTACGGCGTCATTATCTTTAACGGCCTGATCCAGCTAAAGCACAATATCACCAAGAACTGGAGCAACATCGACGTACTGCTCAAACAGCGCTATGATGAGCTGCCCAAACTGGTCAGTGTCTGTGAAGGCTACATGAAGCACGAGCGCGCGACATTGGAAAATGTCACCAAAGCCCGGTCCCAACTGGATAATGCCGGCTCCCAAAAGGAAGTTCATGATGCCAATAACGCCATCACCAGCGCGCTGCGCTCCCTTTTCGCCGTGGTGGAAAATTATCCGGACCTAAAGGCGGACCGCAGCTTCCGGCAGCTCCAGTCCCGGGTATCGGAACTTGAAAACCAGATCGCTGACAGGCGCGAATTTTACAATGAAAGCGTCAATATGTTCAACATTCGCATTGAACAGTTTCCGGATGTCTTTATTGCCAACATGATGCGGCTGGAGCCCAGGGAAGTCTGGCAGATTGAACCCGACCACCGGGAAGACGTGGCCATAAACTTCTCTTTTGCCTGATTGGCAGCCATGCGGCTGACCTTCCTGTTAAACCCTGCAAAGTTTCGCCAAAAGCGGTTGATGCTGTCCCGGCATTAACTGCTTCTAAGTAACTTCACGGATTTTAGGCAAAGGCTTATAAAAAAAGGCAATTTCCTTTAAGTCCCCCTTTGGCAAAGGGGGATTTAGGGGGATTTTTCATCATGGCCCAATACAAATCCCCCCAATCCCCCCTTTTTCAAAGTGGGGGTACGGCACAGCTCAAGGCTTACAGTTTGAAAAAATTAGTGTCTTAGTACCTTTACCCGATATCAAAAGTGACTTTTAGGCTCGGTCCCGGGCAGCCGGGCCGGCGGGGGGACACTTCCAAGGTAATAAATAATATATCATATTATTCCAGATATTTTTGTGACCATCATTCCGCGATGGCGATAGTGCCGAGGAATCTTATTTAAAAGATTTCTCGCTGCCGCTCGAAATGACAATATGGAGGGATTTTTAGCGCCTTTTTGAGTTAATTTCTGCAAAATTACCGTAGGTACGTCATCAACCGCTTTTTACGAAGCGATAAGCCTTCCAACCGATACATCAAAAAAACACCCCAGATCTTGACACCTAAAGCTTTGTGATTATCTTATTAATATCAAATTTTAGCTTAATATTTTGATTTAATTGAATATTTATCTAGGTTTGCCATTTTTATCTGCTTATTTTCCGGTTGATGCAGACAGGCGGATTTAAAAGGAGGTGATTGACATGGTTAACCTGGTGCCGTGGAAACGGAAAAAAAATCAGCCAACCTCTCGCAGTAACCTCGTCAATTCTTTCGATCGGTTTTTTGACGAGCCGTTCCTCTCCGCGTTTTACCCGTTTAACCGCGATGAATGGTGGCCCCGGGTAGATGTAAGCGAAGGCAAAAACACGATCACAGTGGAAGCCGAAATCCCCGGCATGGACAAAAATGACATTGAGCTGTCCATCGAAGAGGGCCGGTATCTTCATATCAAAGGACAAAAATCCCGGGAAAAAAAAGAGAATGCCGAGGACTACTATCGGGTGGAACGCGCCTACGGATATTTCAATCGCACCCTTGAACTACCCGCAGCGGTTGATGAATCCGAGGTCAATGCCAAATACCGGCGAGGGGTGCTGAAGATAAAACTAAAAAAGCTTAAAAATTCCGGCGCACAGCCAATCAAAATCAAAAACAGTACCTGAATAAACCCTATAACCTGCAAACGGAAAGGAGGCATGCACTATGATTACCCGACAGTTTTTTGACTGGCCCGCATTCGGATGGCGCAGCCACTTTGATGAACTGGATCGCATGCGGCGGCAGCTGGATCGCATGATGGGAGATGCCGAATCCCAGCCTTTTCGCGGGCCGGGCAGAGGAGTGTTTCCCTTATTGAATCTGACCGAAGATGACAGCAACTATTACCTGCGAGCCGAGCTTCCGGGCGTGAAAAGCGATGACCTGGAAATCAATGCGACAGATAACAACATTTCCATCAACGGTGAAAGAAAATTGCCTGAAGAAAATGAAAATGCCCGGTTCCATCGAAGGGAGCGCGATTTCGGCCGGTTCTCAAGAGCGATCACCCTTCCCGGGAAAGTTGATAATGATAAAATCTCGGCGAACCTGGCCGACGGTATGCTGACCATTACGATTCCCAAGGCCGAATCCGCCAAGCCGAGACAAATCGAAATCAAGTAATTCAAACGCCTAACGGCAGACAGAAAGGAGGGGAGTCATATGGCTGATACACAAAGCAGGGAAATGCAGGTCAAAGAGAAACAGGAAGTCGGTCAGCCGGAACAGACCCGGCCCGCCCCGGTGTTTACCCCGGCAGTGGATATTTTTGAAACAGATAAGGAGATTACCCTTTTGGCGGATTTGCCGGGCGTTACACCCGACAACCTAAATATCGATCTAAACGAAGGGGTGTTGACACTTGCCGGTGATATCGAACCCTTTGAAAATCCGGATGAAGAAGACCTGCTGATCGAGTACGAGGTGGGCCAGTACTACCGTCAGTTTACATTATCCGAAATCATTGACCAGGATAAAATCGAAGCCAACTTAGGCGACGGGGTACTGCGCCTACGGCTGCCCAAGGCGGAAAAAGCCCAGCCCAGAAAAATTGAAGTAAAAGCCGGATAAGCGGTCAGGTGACGCGTATCAGGGGAGACCATTTGATTGCGGCATGGTCAGAGGGTTTCCCCTTCCACCTTATACCTTACACCCTAAACCTTAAACCCTATACCCTGTACCTTCTGCTTTCTATGAAGAACTACTACATCATACTGGGACTGCCCAAAACGGCGGGCAAAAATCGGATCAAGCAGGCGTACCGGGAAAAAGCCAAAGCGCATCATCCGGACAAGTGCGACTCAACTGAAAACAAAAAAAAATTCATGGAAGCCAAAGAAGCCTATGACACCCTGTCCGATGATGCCAAACGGGCCGAGTATGATCGAAAGATCAAACAGAAAGGCGCGGGCCGCACCATACCTGTAGATACCTCCCGGCATTTCGGCTGCTCCGGGCGCAAACCGGGCCGATCCCCGCTGCAGGACACCACGGACAGCATGTATGATTGGAGAAGGAGGGCGCCAAAAAACCTTCAGGAACGGCGGCTGGAGTTAATTCTATCGCCTAAGGAAGCCCGGGCCGGCGGTCAGTTCGCCATTGCCGTGCCCATAGCATTCCCCTGCCCGTACTGCGGCCATGGGGGACTGCTGGCGCAGCTATTCTGTCCGGCATGCGGCGGTGCCGGCACCGTCCAATTTGAGCATAGCTTTATTCTGGAAATACCCCCAGACATCAAATCCGGCACCACCTTTCGCAAACTTGCCCATGATGACGGGCACACGCAGACCTATATTCACGCCACGGTTCTGGTGGAAGACGAATTTTAATAATCACAAGGCTCTTAAAATAAACAGTTTATGCCCTTGTTGCGAGGGTCTTATAAAGCCCGCTTATCTCGTCCATCCCTTTGGAAAAATCCCTCCGAAAATTGTTTTGCCCCAATCCCCACTTTTAAAAAGGGGGGATTGGGGGGATTTTTATTTTTTCCTGATGCAAAATCCCCCTAAATCCCCATTTGCAAAGGGGGACTTTAAGGAAGCAGCCATTTTTAAAAGCCATTTACAAAGCTGAGGGCACTGAATCTTTGAACCTTTGGCGCTTTAAACCTGAAGTTATAAGACGTCAGCCTATTCCCTATCCCTCTTCTGCCGCAGAAATTCATAGATACCCGAAAAATCTGCCTCCGCCCAGCCATTCTGTTTGGCCAGGGCATAGATTTCCTTGATCCCGTTTAACGCCGGCAGCGCCTGATTTTGCTCAAACGCGCTTTCCGCGGCCAGGTGCAGGTCCTTCTGCATCCATTGCAGCGGAAACTCCGCATCATAATCCCCGGCTTCCAGTTTCTTGCGCTTACCCTGTAAAAATGGGGCGACCACCGGGGACTGAAGCAGCACATCCAGCATCGTCTCACGGGAGAGTCCGAGGGATTCGCCAAGCACAAGCCCCTCGGAAAACGCCATCATGACCTCGCCCAAAAGCAGGTTGAATACCATTTTAAACGATGTGCCCATGCCGTTTTCCCCGGCGTGGATGTATTTTTTTCCCATGATTTCAAAAAGCGGCGCACATTCCTTTACAGCCGAGGCATCACCGCCCACCAGAAAAAGCAGTTCTCCCTGCTCTGCCGGCTGCTTGGAACCCGCCACCGGGGCATCCAAAAAACGGATGCGCTGCTCTTTGCAAAGCCCGGCCATTTTTTTTGAAAAAGATGGGTTCACCGTGCTGCTGTCCACCCACAGGGTGCCTTCTCTCATTTTATACAGAAAGCCATCCTTGCCGGCGGCGACTTCATGCACTACCTCCGGTGTTGAGAGCATGGTAAACACCACATCAGAGGCCGCCGCCGCCTCACTTGCCGAATCCATCCACTGGGCGTTCTTCAGACACTCGAATGGAAGCGGTTTAATCTTTGTCCGGTTGTATACCCGCAAGTCATAGCCGGCATTGCCCAAATTGGCCGCCATGCGCCGGCCCATAATACCTAAACCGACAAATCCGATTTTCATATAGAGGCCTGCCTTTCATTTGTTATGTTAGGGAGAAAAATGACTTTATCTTTTTATTGGGAAATATAACGGTTCAGCCGAAATTCACAAATTAATTAATAAAGCAAAAGCAAGTTAAAGGGGCATGGAAGATGCTATAATGCAGATTAAGAGTAAGATTAAGACGAAATAAGACGGATTAAGACGGGGTGGAGAGCCACCCCTCGCGGATCATTTCGGTAAGCACGCGGAAGCCGTCGCTTCGGTTTTTGGGGTTTACTTTCTGGAATTCCTGATGGTGAGAGTTGGCCATGCGGGCGCTGGCGATGCGGCCGAACCGATCGGCGAGGAAAAAATAAACGCCCAGCACCCGGGTTTCCTCCGGGTTACTGACGATTTCCGCCATTAAGGCATAATCCGTGGTGAGATCGATGGGATCGATGGTTCGTTGTAAATGGCGGGCAGCGAGCCGGATCCGCTTGGTTTCGGTTACCCCGTAATAGGCGGGCATGTCAATGCGCGCATCGGATACGATCGGTTCAGCCAAATGGCTGGATCTCAAAAAATCTGCCAAACGGCGGGCCAGCGCCGCATCGTGGTCAAGTTCGCTGCCCGCGATGATGTGAATGGGAAAAACCGTAACCGAAAAAGGACCGTTCCGGTTTTCAAACCGCTCCCGGGCGTCTTCAGAGACCACCTGTTCACAGCCGGTCAAAATACTTAAAAAAATCAGCAGGACGGCAAAAGCCGGCCGAAAAGTTGCTAAAAAGCTATTTATGCCGCCGCCGCGGTATTTTTGCAGAAAATAATTCAAAAGCGGGCTCAAAATTCAATCTCTGCTGATTCGTACGCGTACTCGTGCTCGTACGCGTAATCGGCTTCTAATTTTTTCGGGTACGATTACGAGTACGATAACCATCCCGCTGCGCGGGACTGAGTACGATGATGTTCATAGGATAAGGGGCGATCCGGTCTATAAATACCGGTATACATCTTCAAGCGTCAATCCGCAGGCGAGCATCATGACCTGGACATGGTAGAGCAGCTGGGAAAGCTCTTCGGCGGTTTTTTCAGGGGATTCATGTTCAGCGGCCATCCAGGATTCTCCGGCTTCTTCCAGAAGCTTTTTGCCGATGGCGTGTTTTCCTTCCTGGACCAGCCGGACCGTCCCGGAGGCCGGATCATTCCGGCGAACTTTTTCTGAAAGCTCTTCAAATAATGATTCAAATTGCTTCATGGGATTTGCGAAGTTTATTCCCTTTTTAGAGTAAGCGTAAGATTAAGACGGTTAAACCCATTACCCGCAATCCGCCAGGGCTTTGGCGATTATGCGCATGTGGGTTTTTTCCGCCTGGGCAATGTCTAAGAAAAGATCGGCGGCTTCCCGGCTTTCCACATACTCCACAGCCGCGTTGCGGTATAGGTCATAGGCCGCATACTCGATGTTTAAGGCGATCTCCATTAGGGAAGCGCAAACATGGCTGTCAATCGATTCAAGCTTGGACGCCATTTGATCCAGACTCTCGCCCCCTTCCATAATTTCCCCGGATAGTTTCTGGTACAACGTGTCAAAAGGTTCCGGTTCGGTGGCCGCTGACTTCTTATACACATCATAGATGATCCGGGCATGCGCGGTTTCGACTTTGGAAAGCTGATCAAAGGTTTGGGCAAACGGGTAATCCGCATATTGATCGCGCATATGCTGGTAGAACCGCTCCGCTCCACGTTCCATATCCATGGCGGTATAAAGCAGCTCTTCAAAACTGCCGGCTGCTGCGAACATTTTAACTTTTGGGAAATGCCCCACGGTTTTGCCGGTCCACGCAAGAATGCCGCCGGCCAGATGATAAATCGACCTTTCCGTTATCTCGGCTTCATCTGCCAGCATGGCGGCCATCTGGGAACGGTTGCCGGATTTACAGTAAAAAATCAGTTCCTTGTCGCTTGGCAGGTCAAAGACCCGGGACTCAAACTCGGATAGCGGCAGAAGAGAGGCGCCGGGAATGTGGGTTTGTTCATATTCAGGCGGCTGCCGGACATCAACGAGCAGAAAATCCTTTTCTTTTTTTGAGCTGAGGTAGGACTGATACTGCTTAGGCGTCATATCGATAAAATGTTTTTCAGGCATTACTTTTCCTCTTAATAGTGGGTGTCCGCATACTCAACCCAACCCCCGGCCTCGATAAGCGCCCGGTCAAAATCAGATATGGCGAATGGAAACTCGGCTGTTTGCCCGCCGCCGGAAACCTTGAACCGGCTATTTGCCAGGTCGGTTTCAATGAAGGTTTCTTTTCCGGAAAACTCGGAAAACAACCGATCGATTTCAAGGGCATCCAGTTCTACTGCCATCATGCCGCAGTTAAACATGTTCTGCCGGAATATTCGTGCAAAACTCTCCGCAATCACCAGGAGGATGCCGTTGACCTCAAGGGCCCACGGGGCATGCTCCCGGGAGGAGCCGCACCCGAAATTCGCCCGGCTAACAACCACGGATTTTCCCGGGATATCGCGCGCCGGATCGAAACCATCCAGGCTCAGGTCTTCCAAAAGATGCGGTTTTAGTGCCTCCTTAGTGATTTCGGTTAGATAGCGGGCCGGAATGATCTCATCGGTATTAATATCCGAGCGATCCAGAAAAAGCACCTTCCCAGAGAAATCAGTCATTATTGAATTCCTTAGCCGTTGTAGAAGTTCGAATTGGTAATTTCGCCGGCAATTGCCGTGGCCGCGGCAGTGGCCGGGCTCATGAGGTGTACCATGCCGCCCTTTCCCATGCGGCCGTAAAAGTTTCGGTTGGTGGTGGACGCGCAGACTTCACCTTCCGCCAGCACCCCGTTGCTCATGCCCAGGCAGGCGCCGCAGGTGGGATTGGTCACGCAAAACCCCGCTTCCATAAACACCTTGATAATGCCCTCCTCCAGGGCCTGGTGATAGACGCCGGGGGTGGCCGGCGATACAATGCCGCGCACCTTGTCACTGATCCGGCGGCCTTTTAACACCGCCGCGGCCACGCGCAGATCCTCCAGCCGGCCGTTCGTACATGAGCCGATATACACCTGATCCACTGATGTCCCCGCCATTTCAGAGACCGGGCGCACGTTCTCCGGCTTAAAGCCATAGGTCACCATGGGCGCCAATTGGGCCGCATCAATGGTGATGGTCTCATCATAGGGGGCGTCCGAATCCGGAAGATAGGCTTGATATTCGGCAAGCGCTGCTTCCTTGGCGGCAAACTCCGTTTGAATATAGGGCCAGAGGTAGGCCACGGTGGTCTCATCCGGATAGCAGATGCCACAGGTGGCGCCGGCTTCCACCGCCATGTTGGAGACCGTCATCCGGGCCTCCATGCTCATATTCCGGATGACCGGTCCGGTAAACTCGATAACCTTGTTGGTGGCCCCGCTCACCCCGATTTTTCCGATAATGGAAAGGATGACATCCTTGGCATACACGCCTTCGGGCAAATTGCCGGTCACTTCGATTTTGATGGTGCGGGGATACTTGAAGGCGCACACCCCTTTTAAAATACCCACCTCCAGATCCGTGGTGCCCACGCCGGCGGCAAATGCGCCGAATGCGCCGTGCGTACAGGTGTGCGAATCACCCATGATAATGGTGTATCCGGGGCGGGCAAACCCTTTTTCCGGAAATATGGCGTGGCAGACCCCGTTTCTGCCGATGTCAAAAAAATCCGGGATATTGTGCCGCCGGGCCCAGTCCCGCACGATCTTTCCCTGAAGCGCGGTCTTGGAATCCTTGGCCGGGGTGACATGATCAATCACCGCCTTGATTTTGGTCGGATCAAACACCCTGTCCTTGCCGCGGCGGACCAGATCCTTGATGGCCACGGGCGTGGTGATCTCATGGCAGAACACCGCATCCAGCCGGAGCACGAAAATATCGCCCGCCGGATTATCCACCAAATGCGCGTCAAATATTTTCTCAGCAACTGTTTTTCCCAATTAAAATCCTCTCTCCTATATCAAGGTCTCTTTTCCTATGCCCGCGGCCTGGGCGAGATAATCGGCGAGCAGCCAGCCCACGATGGCCAGGCACTCCATATCCAGAAACCGCTCCGCGCGTCTCTCAAAAAGCACCGAACATTCGGCGGCGAATTCCGCATCCGCATCGTTGAAGAGCAAAAAGACCGGCACCCGGGGCAAACCATAAACCTGTAGGGTCAAATCGTAGGATAGATCCGCATCAATCGGCGCGCCGCCCAGTTTCCGGGCGGCTGCCGCAAGCTCTGTCAGGCGCCCTTTAAAATTTTCAGCAATGGCACCTTCCGTATTTCTGGCAAATGCCGCGGCGAACGGGGCAGCATCCTTAAAATTCCGGTAAGAGACCCATTCGGTGCCGCTTTCCGGGAGCTTCTGCGGGCATAGAATCAAATACCGGCAGAGTACCACGCTCACCGCGTGGATCGGCTGCCAGCCTGACGGGTCGGTTATACCGCTGTCAGTAACACAAAAATGCCGATTAAAAAATGGGATCCATACTCCCTCTTCAGTCCGGCGAATGCCTAACAGCTCATCCTTTCCGGACAAATCAAGACCTGCGACCTGATCCAGGTAATCCTGGTAAATCTTTTCAAACACCGGGGACTTCTCAGCCATCCCGCCTACTCCCAGCCGCCGATCATATGCATGTGGAGATGGAAAACTTCCTGGCCCCCGCCTTTTTCCACATTGAAAAATATCCGATAGCCGGATTTATCCACCGAAAACCGTTTGGCCATATCGCGGGCCGTCATAATCAGTTCCGCCAGAATCTCCCGGTCCGCATCGGTTACATCATTAATGCTGCGGATGTGCCGTTTGGGCAAAATTAACAGATGGACCGGCGCCAGGGGATTGATGTCTTTGAAGACCACGAGATTTTCATCCTGATGGACGAATTCGGTCGGGATATCGCCGCTAATGATTTTGCAGAATATGCAGTCCTTTTCCATGGATCCTTCCTCATCCGTTTTTCAAGTTAATGGGTATCTATCCCTACCTTAAGCGTGAAATGGCAAATTATCTATCTGATTCGGGCTCTCCGGCTCGGATGCGCCCGGCAGACGGACCGACCAGGGCCCCTTAAGTGTCTTCTTCCGCATGGATGCCTGCAGCTGCTTCAAAAAGGCGGTCCGGCTGATTTCCTGCGCCCCCATCCATAAGAGATGCGCCGTGGTCAGCTGGCAGTCCACCATATCAAAGCCGCGTTCATGGAGAAACACGCAAAGCGACACCAGCGCCACTTTGGAGGCATCGCTTACCTCTGAGAACATGGACTCGCCAAAAAAACATCCGCCAAGGGAGACCCCGTACAGGCCGCCGACCAATGCCCCGTTCTGCCAAGTCTCCACGGAATGGGCGTAGCCGGCGGCAAACAGACGGCAATACGCCCTGATCATGGCACCGGTGATCCAGGTCCCTTCGCCGCTTTCCATGCGAATCCGGGCGCACCGCTGGATCACGTGCTCAAATGCGGTGTCGCTGGTCACGGTAAACG